>CAYSHR010000570.1:0-2952 GCA_964430795.1 uncultured bacterium | reverse complement strand
CACCTTATTATATAGAAGCTCCTTTTCACTTTCCGGTGTAACAAATGATGAAAAAGTAATTATCTGTTCATTTAATGAGACCAACTTGGAAATATACTGCCCATGATCATTATATTTGTACGCTGCCAGGTTTACACCGTCAAAATAGATATTTTTAACTCTGTTGTTTACAATTTCGTGTTTTTTGCTAATGGCATGGTTTTCTATAAAAAGATATTTATAGTTGTTTTGAGCATATCCCTGGGCCAACAAGGGCAGATCATTTGAAAATGAACTTAATGTGAGCAGGAGATGATCATAAGACGTTTTTTCCAGATTCGAGTCGCTGTCAAGCTTTTGAGCGAAGATCAATTTCGAGCTAATGCAAAACTGGTCAACCAGAGCTTTATTTACACTCATCTCATAATATTGATGACAGGAAAATATAACCAGGGGGAGAAGAAGAAGCCCGAGGGATATTAGTTTATACAGTCTTCCGGATATATTTTTCTTTTTTTCTTTTGCCATCTTTACGTCCAATTTTCATAGGGGCGTATTCATACCACAGCAAAAGGTTCTTTACAAGAAAAAATGTTGCATTACGGATACTTTGGGAGTGTCGCCTTTTTGGTAATAATCTTACTGGCCTTGGATCCTTTGGTGAGAAAAACTTACAAGATAAAAAAACCCCTGTTAATCAAAACAGGGGTTTATATTGGAAAATTAAAATTTATTTAAGAGTTTTCGCCTTTTCAGCGGCCGCGCCTATGAATTTTACCGTTTCCGCGCTAAGACCTTTCATATCGGTGAGGCTGATCTTAAGAGCCGCCAGCGCGTCTTTGAGGGATGTAAGCACTTTTGGGAGCAATAGAGCGTCTTTGGGATTGCTTTTGAATTTACCAGGAACCTTTGTAACAAGACCAGTTCCCGAAGTGACCAGTTTCGGGCCTTCGGTGGCGGCGGATGTAAAGATTGCCTGAAGGACCTTGGCATCCTCCTCAAGCTTTGAGACCTCGTCCTTGGTTTTGGCGGCGTCGAGTTTCGCGTTGAGATCTTTCATCATGACCTTGCCAAAGGTGGAAGTCATGGAAAGCTTGTTTGAAGAGATTATGAATGTGTCAATGTCAGGGTCGCCATAGACCTTAAAAGTGAAGGGTTTGTCCTTATAAGGATCGGCATCGGTGCCAACGAATTTTTCCAGTTTGGGGTCGATGTCTTTCAATGTAAGGGTTTTATCCGCTTTTTTCAGTTTTCCCTTGCCAACCTTGGGAATACCAAAAGCGAATGAAAGGGATACTCCCAATACAAATACCAAAAAAATTGTAAAAATAGTTACCTTTTTCATGACGATCCTCCAATAAAATTAGTTCAATGAAAAAAATTAGATTTTGGAAAATTAACCCAGGGACATTATTATGTATTTATTATAGATGTCAATAGAAAGTTTAAGAAAAAAGGGTGTCAAAAAGACACCCTATATTTTCTGTATATATATTACAGATAATCATCAAGCCAGTCGTAGAGATCGTCGAATTCCAGTTGCCCTTCGCCTGACAGATTAAGGTTGAGGCGGCCGATACTCAGGCGCCATTTGCCGATATTGCTGATATTTTTTCCAAAGAGGCTAAGGTAATCATCTTCGTCCATGCCCTTGAGATCGATGTCGGCGTCGTAATCGACAGCCAGGGAATGGAGGTCGTTAAGAGCATTTACAAGACCTTCGAGGTTTTCAGTTTCAATGGATTTCGTCTCCCCTGGTTCCAGATAAAATGTGCAGTCGCACTGGTCGCTTTCGTCGGTGCGGACAAGGGCGCCGGCCCTTCCGCCGGTTTTTGAAAAAACATTTTCCGCGTCGCCCATAAACAGTGAGAACTTTATGGGAACTCCCCAGAAAGAATCAGTGTCATTGGAAATCTCAATTTTCAGAGAGGCTTCGGTAATATTAATTGTGTTTTTAAAGATGCTGGCGATCTGTTGGTTCAGGGCTACCGAAAGAGGGCCTGGATCATAAAAGGGATGCTGCTCGGCAAATACCCATTTCAGAATATCCTCCAGAGGGTCAGTAACACTATCAGGAATTTCGATAAAACCGCCGACATCGGTTATTTCATCCACCAGATCATCCACTTCGTCTTCAACATCAGTCAGATCACCTGAGAAAAGTGCCTTGGGATAAAAAGGAAAGCCCTTTGGCAGAATTGGTATAGCCTCTACATCAAAAGAGCCGGTGATGCCTTCGTCGGTTAGTTTTGTGTTTTCACATCCAGGCAGCATAGAGAACATAAGGCTGGTCATTAGGCCCAATATAAAGAATACCGCCGGAATGGCGTAGGGTTTGAATCTTCTCTTCATTTATTCCTCCAAAAAGAATTTGATTGCTCAAAGACATCTATTTCCTGCATAATCCTTTATCATGAAGCAGGAAACATATAAAATCAGACTCTATGATGCAACAATAAACAGGATTTCGCAAATGCAAAAAAAACAACTTTATTTTTCATTGGTTATTGTGATCTGGTTAACTCTAATAACAGGATGCGCTTCAAAAATCCCGGCAACAACTGAAGGCTTTGGCGTTAAAGGCGATAAATGGATTGTTCCACGAAAAGACGACCATATGCCCGTATGGGGTATAAAAGAGGGCATCGTTGTCGGTATTTACCCCGCGCGTCTGAGTTTCGCTGACTATTTCGGCGGTCCAAGAGGACTTCTGAGAATAGGTTTTGAATATAACGGTGTTTTAAGATTTATAAATTTTATGGCTGTAACAACTCTGGAAGAATCGGGCAGTAGAATAATTGGCCAGGGAAGCGAGATGACAGATAGCCCTTCGGATAACAAGCAGGGCATCCAATTTTTCGCCTACCCGGTAGATTACCTTGACCACCCTGAAAGGTATAAGACCACTCCCGACCATCAACTCGCGGCTTCGGTTCGCACAAGAAATGGGAGTAAGGTTTTAGAGTGGGGCAT
>CAYSHR010000569.1:0-2961 GCA_964430795.1 uncultured bacterium | reverse complement strand
CAACAATGGCCGGCATTGTCAATGATATTAGGGGCTTTTTAACGACTCCCTGTCAAAGTTTGTAAACATCATGTAAAATTCATTGATTTTCCGATTTTTTTAATCGATTCTTTTTATTAAGGACAGCAAAAAGTACGTCTGGGGCCTTTTGGCAAAAGAGATAGAGAAGCACGGTTTTTAACATGACCCAAGGGAACAAAAAAAACCTTACAAGGCTGCTGATAATTGACGATGATATTCGTCTTTGCCGGTTGGTAAAGGAGTACCTGGCGCCTTTTGGATATGATGTGGAGATGGCTCATTTAGGGCATGAAGGTCTTGACATGGCCCTTTCGGGAGCCTTCCAGGTTATTATTTTGGATGTAATGATGCCCGGGATGGACGGATTTGAGGTTTTAAGAAAACTCAGACAAAAAACCGACATACCTGTTCTTATGCTTACCTCCAGGGGAGATGAGACGGATCGTATAGTCGGCTTGGAGATTGGGGCGGATGACTATCTTCCAAAAACGTTCTCCTCAAGAGAGCTTTTAGCAAGGTTAAGAGCGGTTACAAGAAGATCCTTTCTGTCTGAAAAGGAGAAGGTGTTTTCAAAAACAGAAACATTGGAAAGGGGCTCTTTGAAGATCGAGGTTTTCTCTCGCTCGGTTTTTCTAAATGGCAGGAAATTGGAGCTTACACCTTTGGAGTTTGATCTACTGCTGAATCTGGCAAAGGGCGCCGGAAGAGTTTTTACCAGAGACCAACTTATGAACATGGCCGTTGGCAGAAATTATGATATTTTTGATCGCTCAATAGATATGCATATCTCCTCCATCAGAAAAAAACTGGGAGATAATCCTTCCTTTCCAAAATTTATTAAGACCAT
Organism: uncultured bacterium; assembly: GCA_964430795.1. GTDB lineage: Bacteria > Lernaellota > Lernaellaia > JACKCT01 > CAYSHR01 > CAYSHR01. Next base: position 2,093 of record CAYSHR010000569.1, on the reverse strand, counting down.
AAGATCTGTGGGATACATGTTTCTAAAAGAAGAATCGGCTGAACAATGAAACCTTACAATTCTCTGTTTTCCAAAATAATCATCTGGTTTTTTTTAAGCCTTGGCGCTGTGGCCCTGGTTCTGTTTGTTTTTTTCAATATGCGGTTTCGCCTGGGACTGGAATCTTTTCTGGCCGGCGGCAAAGATGACAAGCTGACCATGGTCAGCAGGTTAATTGAACGGGAACTGAATGAATCCCAACGGTCCAAGTGGGGCGGCATCCTAAAAGGATTTTCATCAATTTACAAAATCGATTTCATTATTATTCTTGGAAAAGGGGAAAGGATAGGTGGAGAATCCATCACTTTTCCGAAATCCCTGAAATACAGCCTTCGAGAATTTGGCCGGCGCCGGCCTCCTATAGAGCAGAGAGGTCCTGGTTTTAACCAGAGAGATATGGCGCGGGAATGGGCGGGGCGCCAAGGACCCCCATCGGTCCCTCCAGGCTTTCGACTGGGAAAACCTCCTCGCTTTTCCCATAAGTCGAAAAATCCAAAGTTATACTGGGTGGGGATGCCCTTGTTGGTAAAACCACAATTTACCGAAGACAACCGCCCTTTATTTCCTGTCATGCTATTGGCTGTATCAGATAAAATGACCGGCAATGGACTTTTTTTCGATCCTTTTCCATGGATAATCGTTTTTGCCGTCATCATTCTTCTTTCCCTTTTCCTCTGGGCGCCCATGATCAGGTCCATAACAAAACCAATCGGAAAAATGACTGTAGCCGCCAATAGAATCGCTCGCGGTGATTTTAATGTCCGCCTCAACGAGCAAAGGTCTGATGAAATAGGAAAACTCTCTTCATCCATTAACGAAATGGCCGGCCGCCTTGATACGTTGGTTAAAGGGCAGAAACGATTTCTGGGCGACATCGCTCACGAACTCGCGTCCCCCATTGCCCGAATTCAATTGGGCCTTGAAATCCTGGAGAAAAGGGTAAAAAAGAACAATAAGGAGAAGGTCTCGGATGTCATTCTTGATGTTACTCACATCTCCGACCTTGTTGGTGAATTATTATCTTTTTCCAGAGCCCAGATAAATCCGGGAAAGATTGAGCTTGAGCGGGTGAGAATCAAGCCTATAGTGGAAAGGGTTATTAAGAGGGAATTTTCCGATGAGGCAAAAATCAATCTATCCATGGATGATCACTTGAAAGGGATTGCCGATCCGGAACTCCTGGCCAGAGCCATCTCGAATATTCTTAGAAACGCCATAAGATACGCCGGTGATGCCGGTCCTGTGGAAGTCGTGGGCTTTAAAAAAGAAGATGAGACAATTATTGAGGTTAGAGATAAGGGCATAGGGGTTCCCCAAGAGGAGCTCAATCGGCTTTTCGAGCCTTTTTATCGAATTGATCCCTCAAGAGAGAGTGATTCGGGTGGAGTGGGACTGGGGCTGGCCATTGTAAAAACCTGCGTTAGCGCCTGCGGGGGCATGGTCAGGGCTCGCAATCTTAAACCCGATGGTTTTGCCATAACCATTCTATTAATATCCCCATAGCCATATTTTTTTCTTATGTTATTATAACCGACTATGAAAGTATTTCTTTGCGAGGCCAACATACCTGTAAAAGCCAGTCGATTTGAGCCTCTGGGGCTTTGCACCATATCGGCGTTCCTAAAATCAAAAGGATGCCAAACCGTTATCTTTCAGCAGTTTTCTCAACCGGATAATGCTGTAATTGACAGAATAATAAAATGGGCGCCTGATGTTGTGGGCTTTTCCTGCATTGACGTCAATTTCCCCGGCGCCCTTAATATCGCAGGCGGCGTAAAAGAAAGGATGCCCGGCGTTAAGGTGGTTTTTGGAGGCGAGCATTCCACCGCCAATCCCGGTCTTGTAAAAAATCCCCCGGTTGATTTTGTGGTAATGGGTGAAGGGGAGATCACCATAGCTGAACTGGTGGACGGCTTTAAGAAGAAGATTGAGGATTTTTCTCATATAAACGGCCTGGCCTATCTTGAAAATAACGAGGTTCGAGTAACAAGAACCAGAGACCGCATAAAGGACCTTAGCTTGCTTCCATTGCCTGACAGGGATATTCTGGGAAA
>CAYSHR010000568.1:0-2968 GCA_964430795.1 uncultured bacterium | reverse complement strand
ACAATTCTACTATATCCAAACACTTGGTGCTCTTTTTATTTTATTAACCGGGAACAAGGGTCAAATAACAACAAAAATAGGAAAAAAAATATTTTTATTCCTTTTTTCTTATATTTGTACTAAAATTTGCCGATTATTTTAAAAGACTTCTATGTTTATGATGTTAAAAATTGGAGATTGATAGAAAAATGAACAGGAATGTTACCTTATTTTTTACGACTGTATTTTTCCTGGTCTTCCCTTTCTGTTTTTTAGGCGCCACAACTTTTGCAAATCCATTTGACAATAATACTGTGGAGAATAAAATCCCTAAAGGCAAAGCTAAAGTATTATATAAGGACGCGGAAGATCATATGACAAAGGGCGAAATCAGGAGCGCCCTTAAGCTGTTTAAAGCCGTTGTAATCAACTATCCAAACTCCCAATACGCGGTAAAAGCCAGGAGTCTTATTGATATTCTTGAAACCGAGAGCAGGGTTATCTCCGAAACAAAAGTCTCAACCACATTGATGGCAAGATCGAATGCCGCTTCCAATAAGTCTACACTAAGCAAATCAACAATTAAGCGAGTAATTAAAACCCACTGGGGCAAAGTCAAGGTCTGCGTCGGCTGGGGAAAACAGAGAAATCCCGATATGGTGGGAAAAGTCGTTATAAGGTTCGTTATTCAGCCTTCGGGCAAGGTCTCAGAAGCAAAACTGGTCTCCTCCTCATTATTCGAGCCAAAGACTGAAAGCTGTCTGTTAAATAGGATCCGTTCCATAAAATTCCCCTCTTTTGAAGGGACTCCGAAAACCGTCACCTACCCCTTTGTGATCACAAACTAACCTTTTTTATCGCGTCTCTTAATTAAAAAAATAAATCTTCCTTTTGGGTTGCAAACCAATAAGGGCGGGACTATGATTTACGCGATTTTTTGATAGTGACATTTTCGGAATGAACATAATTGAGGTAGATGATGCTTCGAGCAGGCAATAAAAAAATAAAGAGCCCCATCAAGCCCGGAACCTATTTTCTTCAGGGAAACGAGGCTTGCGGCGATGGCGCGTATATCGCGGGTTGCAGGTTCTTTGGCGGATATCCCATTACACCAAGCTCCGAGGTGATGCGCAGAATGTGCGACCGGTTTTTGGAATTTGGCGACGGCGCTTTTGTTCAGATGGAAGATGAAATTGGTTCCTTAAGCACGGTAATCGGCGCGGCATGGACCGGAGCAAAAGCCATGACCGCCACAAGCGGGCCGGGATTATCCCTGATGATGGAAAGCATCGGTTACGCGATTATGACGGAGACCCCCTGCGTTATCATGGACATCCAAAGGGCGGGGCCAAGCACGGGGCAAGCCACAAGACCATCCCAAAGCGACATCCAGCAGGCCAGGTGGGGAAACCATGGCGGATATCCAATAATCGCCTTGTGCCCTTCCACTGTTCAGGAATACCTAGAAATGACCATCAGAGCTTTTAACCTAGCCGAGGCTTTCAGGACGCCGGTGATAATTTTGGGCGATGAAGTCATCGGACATGCCCGGGAAAAAGTAATTATTGAAGAAGAATACGAGCTTCTGGATCGGTATTACAAAAAAGGGGAACCTCTTTTTGACACGGAGGACAAAAGCCTTGTGCCCTCCATGCCAAAATTCGGCCAGGGCGAAAAGCTCATGGTTACAGGCTCCACCCACGCTCCTGATGGCTTAAGGATGGCGTCCAGCGCCAAAATTCAAGAGAAGCTCACCTGGAGATTCACTGAAAAAATAAACCGCCACAGAGAATTGATTGTGGATACCAAAAGCTATTATATGGATGATCCGGACCTTGTTTTCATTACTTTCGGCGCTACATTTCGCACAACCAAAACAGTGGCGAAACGACTGCTTGAAAAAGGCAAAAAGGTCGGTGTTCTGAAAATGAATACCCTTTGGCCCATTGACGAAAAAGCTATTCTCGCCCTTGACTCCCCTGGTAAAAAAATAGTGATTCCGGAAATGAACAACGGCCAATACGCAAGAGAAGTAAGCCGCCTTGTCAAGAACGCGCAGGTTTTCTCATTTACCCAGGAAAATGGCGAGGCTATCAAGCCTGACGCCCTTTTTGGTTATACGGAGGGATTGATATGACCGCCAAATATAAGGAAAAATATGCCGGATATCTCAGGAAGGAAGCTTTCCCAAGCCCCTTCTGCCCTGGCTGTTCCCACATTCCCTTAATGGAGATCATTCTGGACGCCATAAAAGAGATGGGCCTTGCCATGGATGATTTTCTTTTCTGTTCCGGCATCGGCTGCGCGGCGTGGATTCCAAGCCCCCACTATCTGGCCGATTCCCTTCATACTCTTCACGGCCGGGCTATAGCCTATGCCACAGGCGCGAAGCTTGCCAATCCCAAGCTGGATGTCATGGTGATTTCCGGAGACGGCGACATTGCCAGTATCGGCGGCAACCACCTGATCCCCGCGGCCAGAAGAGACATAAACATGACCGTGATTTGCGCTAATAATTTTATTTACGGTATGACCGGAGGGCAGGTGGCCGCCACCACACCCATAGGTCATAAGACGTTGACTACTCCAAAGGGAAACAAGGAGCGCCCTTTTGATCTGGTCTCCCTGGTAAAAGGCGCCGGCGCGGGATTTGTCGCGAGGTGGTATATCGCCCACAGGAAAGAACTTAAGCAATCCATTATTACCGCTCACAATTATGAGGGTTTCTCTTTTATTGATGTGATCTCCATCTGCCCAACTGCTCACGGGAGAAGAAACAGACCCAAGGGCACCAGAAAAATGACTCCAATAGAAAAGTCATGGTTCATTCCAAAAGATCAGGCTGCCTTTTTGTCAAAAGAAGAGATAAAGGGCAAATATAAAATAGGCGAATGGGTGGATTAAATCTCTTTGCCGGCTGGGTTATTTCTTTTTGAATTCCTGAGTTTTAAAAAATTCCTGAAGCTTGTAGACAAGATCATAAGCCTCC
>CAYSHR010000567.1:0-2973 GCA_964430795.1 uncultured bacterium | reverse complement strand
AGGGGAGGTAACGGTACTCCATACTTTTGTATGGAATCACGTACTTTACCCTATGTGCCTTCGGCTACTCAACCGGCGCTCACTCATTCCACTACCTGTCCGCCCCTGAACTTGACGGGTTCAGGGGCAGACACCTAACCTGTGAATCAATTCACAGGCTAATCAGTTCAAGTCGTCTCTTTTAAATAAGACGACTAATGATTACATTTAGTCCATTTGGAGTGGACTTGAGCCTATCAGCCTGAACTTGAGTTCAAGGCGTTGCTTATTTCCTGCATCAATTTCTCTGGGTACCTGTCCGTCCCTAAGACCCGTCAAGGGAGGGGAATTGACGAAAGGCGCTTAAATTGATGCGTATGATCTAATCAACCAGCGTATAACTGAACAACTTCGCATTTTGGAGCGTAAAGCGAAGTTTCACCCGCTGTTCTTCCAAATCAGTGAAATTATTCTCAAACTCCACCTCTGCCTCAATATTGTCTCCCGTAATCGGCTTAGATTGCTCGTATCCTGTTATCGGTTGTCCGCTCTCAGTTAGGACGCTTACCTGAAGTTCACCACCCGCGGCATCAACATTAACCCGCAGAGCGCTACCGCTCACGGTCATCGCCTTTGTCATCACCTGGCCTGAACAGTTGCCCGCAGAAAGGGAAATGTAGCGGTCGGGTCGAAAGCGCACACATCCTATCGCCTGTAGCGGATGCCGCTTACCTGCCTTGATTAACCGCCGCTGCTCATATAGCCACTGTTGGTTCACTGAGGGATGTGGAAGGTTGCCGGAGGAGTAGTATTGATACATCCAATCGCCCGCACGCACAGGGATGCTGTCAAAGTGTATCATCGCACAGTCCTGCTCCCCTGATTCGCCCCGGGCTATCCACGGCTGACGACCTCCAAGCCTCTCCCAATGCACAAGGTCACGGCTGTATACCAATTGTGTTTCCATGATACCGTGCTGATTCCACATACCATGCTTGCCCATATCCATGCTGATGTCGAACACATAGACGGTGCCGAGGAAGACGTTACCCACCGACCATGGCTGCATTGTATAGAACTCACAGTGATAATCCACCGGGTCTTTGTAATGGATGATGCCATCGGTATAAGCTTTGTCCAGGCGCTCACGCGCCATCTCATCGTCGATTAGGTCTGGCGCCAGAACCAAACAGGGACGCGGCCAATCCATCATCAGTCGCGCCCGATTGGGCGTAGAATTGGCATATGTCATTCCCACGGCTCGCCGGCCAAAACGGCCTATTCTGGCATGCAAACGCGGGAAAGCAACGTAGCGGCCGGGAACATCATCGCGAATCATAGGGAAATCGTCGTCGGCAATGAGGAAGGTTCCGGTATCGCCCACGCCATCGCCGCTGATACCCGGTTCTTTGTCCTGATTGTCTACTGTGTGCCAGTCCAAACCGTCGGCACTGAATATCGGTAGGTAACGTTGACTCCACTCACCGCCGGGAATCCATGAGACCGTCCGGTACAGCTTGTCTTCGCCTTCACTGACCGTGGATTCAGGACAGTAAAAAACCGCTCCTGGCCCAATTCTCCCGGGCGTTTTGACTTTATTGTTTTCGGTGCTGCCATCTATCTCCACCAGATTCAGAATAGGTTTCTCCCAATTGAGGCCATCCTCGCTTATCGCATATAAGTCGCTAAGACCGTCCTTTGAGTTCCAATACCACATTTTGAGTATGTCTTCATCTGGGTCGTGGATGACCATAGGACATGCACAGCCAAATGGGTCCTCCCACGGTTTGTCCGGCTTTAATACCGTGCCCACCTTCTCCGGCAGATGAAAAGTGCGTTTGAGATTCTGCTTGGACTCAATCTCGAAATCATCGATAAAAAGACGCTTGTTTTCCATATCGTTCTCCTTATTTATGCCCCTTAAGTAAATAGTTGAACATGCCTGATAATGAACTTATTGTATCAAAAAGCGGGAATGTTGTCAATCAAATTAGGATAACCGTGGTGAAGGTTTCAATGCAGGTTAGAAACCTGCGCCACGTTTCTTATAGTCCCAAAAGGTTTTGACAAGTGGTTATTTTTTTGGTAATTAGAATAGTAAAACAAGTGAGGAGGATATCAAAATGGGAAAAATGGCTGATATTGATGAAATGATGTATTCTTGTGGCTTAGAAATTCTCCATCCTGGCGGGATAGAAAAAACTGATGAAATGGCAAGGATGTGCCAAATCGGGAAGGACAAAAAAGTTTTAGACATAGGATCTGGAAAGGGTGTAACAGCCTGTTATCTGGCTCAAAAATATGAATGTGAGGTTGTTGGAGTGGATTTGTCAGAAAGAATGATTGAATATGCAAAGGAAATGCCCACAAAAAAAGGATTAGATGATAGGGTTAGTTTTAAAAGAGCGGATGCGCACAATTTGCCTTTTGAAGATAAAAGTTTCGATATTGTTTTGACAGAATGCACAACCACCCTTTTAGTAGACAAAGAGAAAGCTTTTTCCGAATTTATTCGAGTAACAAAACCTGGTGGATACATTGGCGACCTGGAGATGATTTGGCAAAAATCACCAACAAAAGAATTAATAGATAAAGTCTATGATATTTGGGAAGGCTTTAGAACGATGACACTCCCTGAATGGAAAGAGTTCTGCGAAAGGATGGGAATGGTTGATGTCAAAACTGTAGATTTTTCTGAAACAATAACTAATCTGAAAAAAGCAATGAAGAAAGAACTTGGCCTCAAAGGTATGACGAAGATGGTTTGGAAACTTTTGTTACGCCCTGACCTACGCAAAGCAATGAATGAATATGGAAAATTTTTCAAAGAATATAATGATTACATCGGGTATGGTTATGTGGTTGGAACGAATAAATAAGCGGACCTAGGGTTCTGAAAGTGGTACGGTTTTTCATCTTGATTGGGAGAATCAATCATGATAAGTAATTATGAATTTGGTTTTATCCTTTCCGGGGGTAGGAGAAGTCCCTGAC
>CAYSHR010000566.1:0-2974 GCA_964430795.1 uncultured bacterium | reverse complement strand
GAAGGCTCTCAGCCTCTTTTCCCGCTATTTTCATAAGATTGATATCTCTTGACAGGTTGGCGATTTTAAGGGGAGGCAGGCCGTGTTGCCTGGTTCCTAAAAGATCGCCCTGCCCTCTTAGTTCCAGGTCCTTATCAGCCAGCACCATTCCATCATTGGTGGTTTCCAATATGGCAAGGCGTTCAGCGGCCCTTTCATTCTCGCTATCGTGGACAATCAGGAAACATTCTCCCTGGTCTGATGATCTTCCAACTCGCCCTCTTAATTGATGCAACTGGGCAAGACCAAATCTCTCAGCGTGTTCAATGACCATAATGCTTGCTCCGGGAACATCGATACCCACTTCCACCACTGTGGTGGCTACCAGCAGATCAAGGTCCTTGTTGGCCAAAGCCGCTGAGATTTTCTCCTTTTCAACAGGTCTCATCTTTCCATGAAGAAGACCTACTTTAAAATCCTTAAACTCCCGCTTTGCCAGCTTTTCCGATTCTGAAACAGCGTCAAGCATCTCCTTTTCCCCTATATTCTCAACAAGGGGGTATATGATAAATCCTTGCCGCCCTTTGGATAACAGGGCTCTAACCCTATCAAAAGCCTTTGTTTTCTTATCTTTTTCCAGGACCTTGGTTTTTACGGTCTTTCTACCTTTTGGCTTTTGATCAATAACGCTGATGTCCAAATCACCGTAAGCCGTCATGGCAAGGGTTCGCGGGATGGGAGTAGCGGTCATATAAAGAATATCCACAGCCTTCCCTTTCTTTACCAGCCTTCTTCTCTGGTCAACTCCGAACCTGTGTTGCTCATCAATTATAGCCAGGCCCAGCCTCTGAAACTCCACTGAGTTTTGAAAAAGGGAATGAGTTCCGATTATCAAATTGGTCTTTCCCTTTTTGATCTCTTTTTTGCTCCCTTCAATTTCTTTGTGGGGCATCTGCCCTGTTAATAACAGGCCGGAAAAACCAAGTTTCGAGAAAATGGGTTTAAATGTCTCCATATGCTGTCGGGCAAGCATCTCGGTCGGCGCCATAATCGCGACCTGAAAACCATCCTGTATGGCGGTTACTGCGGCAAACATAGCCACAGCGGTTTTCCCTGAACCGACATCACCCTGAAGAAGCCTGTTCATGGGCCAGGATTTTTTCATGTCCCCGATTATCTCGTTGACAGCTTTCCTCTGTGCTTTTGTAATATCAAAAGGCAGGATATTTTTAAGCTTCTTAAGCGGCGTGGCAGACCCGGAAAATGAGATGCCGGTCCGGGCCCTGTTATTCTTTCTTCTTAGGGCTACGCCAAGCCGCAACATAAAGAGCTCTTCAAAAACAAGGCGCTTATGCCCTTCAGTGGCAAAAATACGCAGCAGGTCAAAATCAATGGAGGGTCTTGGAAAATGGATCATCTCCAATGATTCCAATAGAGGCAACAACTTCTGTCTGCCCAGGATTACTTTTGGCATTGGGTCTTTGAGATTGTCCTTTGCCATATCCAGGGCTTTCCGTACAAATCCCCTGATCCGTCTCCTGGAAAGTCCCTCAGTTTCACTGTAAACAGCTACAATGCTGCCCTTTTGGTCCTTCTCGTTTTCAATGATTACAGACTCCGGATGATGAAACTCCAGCATATTTCTGTACTTTTCAACTTCACCGCCGAGCAATATAGTCTTGCCTATGGGAAAAGCTTTTTTTATGGCTTGCAGTTTCCCGCCGAAAAACTTGCAAAAAGCTTTTCCGGTTTTATCCGAGACTTTCAGGACAATTATTCCGTTTCTTTTGCCCACCGGGCGTTTTACAGTTATATTTTCGACCTTGACCACAGCCGAACACCATTGGCCCGGTTCAAGCTTGTCCAGGGTTGTAATCTTGCGACGATCCTCGTAATCCCTTGGCAAAAACCAGAGAAGGTCGTCAATAACCCGTACCTTTTTCCCGAGAAATCTTTCAGCCATTATTGAACCGATACCGGATATTTCCGTTATTGGCATCTGGGCAAAAACCGATCTTTTTTCCTTTTCAGTTCTTCTCTTTGGATATTTTCTTATTTCCTGTTTGTTGTGGCGATCTTTTCCCTCGGGATCCCGGCTTCTTAGCCCCGGGTCTCTTTTATACTCTTTTTTCTTTTCGGCATCCTTTTGTTTTTTTCTTGAAAGTTCCTTCTCTCTTTCCTCCCTCTTTTTTTCCCTCCGAGCCTCTAACAGCTTCTCCTCTTCCTCTTTTTGCCTCCTGGCTTCCTTGTCCAATTCCTTCTGAACATAATCAGGGGGAGGAGGTAATTTGGCAGTCGCTTCCTTCAACATCTCCCCGGAAGCGATCATAAGCTCCAGTTTTTCGATCTTTAAAAAGACATCTTCTATTATGGTAAGTTTGGTTGAGTAATCAAATCTGTCAAAACCAAGAAAGCTGTTGTATATATCCAAGGTCAACATTTCCGCGCCAAGTCTAAGATCATCCCTTTTCAGAACAACCTTCACCTGGTCCCTGACCCTTGGTTCCATTTTCTTGGCGTAGCGGATTTTTTTTCGGCTGTTTGCCGAGTCAAGTATCTCTTTTACCTTCTTAATGGTTTCCCGCAATGTCTCCATCGCCTTATACTCCATTTCTCCATGGGAAAATTCGGATCTGCCAAAACATTATCCGAAAAGTTTTTCCTCACAGAGACGTCAAAATGCTCATAGGAGCGAAAATCATATAAGGGAAATAGCGGGCACATTTTTTGGAAGAAGGAATATAAGTGTAAAGTTACCGGGCACGGATGCTATAAGACAATCAGTTTTCCAGGAGCCGAATTTCCTGGCGCTGAAATTGATCTTGGGATGCCTGAACAATATTATGTTCGGGGCAAAGTCCCGATTTATCATACCCATGGGCGGCTTTAGTCCTCATCCTGATAAAAGCGTATGACATCGATGGGGCGGTATCTTTCGGCGTTTAAGCGACGCTTTACAAGGCCGTCCAAAAAAGCGCTAACCATATCGGCGTTC
>CAYSHR010000565.1:0-2977 GCA_964430795.1 uncultured bacterium | reverse complement strand
GTTAAACCCTAAAAAACATATAATTCTTTCAATCCTTAAATCATGTACAAACCCCATTAACCAATAAAAATGGAACAGTTCCTTTGTAAAACCAAATAACATCAACCATTTCAAGACCTTACAAGGTATGCAAAAATGGCTTGATGGCGATAAAGCCAAATATGTCCCGATAGCGCCGGCTTGGGCGCCTGTTTGGCCTTTCTCATTGATTTTTTTAAAGACCAAATATTGCCTTTAGAAAGGGTAGTCTAACGCAATTGACGGAAAGCTGTTTTTCGTAAAGTCCAACAAATTACTATTTTTTAAAAGGCGAAGGAATCACCAGGTTTGTCCAGATGGACAGGGATGAGATGGGCTCTGAGAAAATTGTAAGGGGATTGAAAGCCGAATGGTCGAACCCGGCCATTTTTCCAGCGAAAATTATTATCAGGTCTTGTTCATCAAGAGCAATGCCAAGCTCGGTAAAGGGAACCCAAAATTCAAACTCATCCGGTGGAACCGTAGCGTAAACCGTTGGGCAGCCATTGCAGACCGGGTCATAAATAACACCGAAAATATCCGCCTGGCCGCTGTTTTGCAAAGCCCAATAGATTTTTCCCTCGTCGATTCCCTGGGGAAAGTATCCGGTTCCATAGAGGTTGAAAGCCGGGAGAAAATCCGTCGCTCCGTCGAAAGTGATTCCATCGGCCCATTCATCAAGCTCCTCCGCGTATTTCGCGGCCAGGGAAAAGGTAAGGCCGTCGTCGGTGAAGTAAAAGATAGTATCCAGGTCCCCTTTAAGAATAATTGAGAGATAATCCGCGTCCCTGATCTCCAATGTGTTTAGTGAGGCCGCCCCGCTGTCAATCATGCCCAGGGATACTGGAAGCAGTGCGCGATTTGGAATCTCGGCGGCCATTAACGCGATATATTCATCGTTTTTGTCCATATTCTCCAAAGTAATATCCACCGGGTTCGTCGGCATGGCGACATTAAGATCAGGGGCGGCAGCGCCATCCCACACTGGGTCAATTCCGGCATATTCTATGTAGATTCCCTTTTCGATAAGTGGTTTTATCAACTCAATCATGGCGTCGGTGATGCTTCCGCCCTGGCTGATGGTTTGTAGAATATCGGCCAGAACCTGGAATGTCAGGACATCCGTCAGAGAAACGCTGACTACGATTCCCTCGATGGGATTTTCAGTCCAGTCGGCGTTGCGCGGCGTCCTGAATTGTTCATTGGCGCCGAAAATTATTTCGCCGATCATATCAATCTGGAGACTGAAGTAGGGCAGATAGATATTGGCCGGCAGAGCCGCCACGCCGCCAAAAGGTCCCAGGTCGAGATTGAATTTGACGTCGGTGAAAATATGATTGAAGTCATACCTGAATATCGCGTCCCGGGATACGCCGGGTATGGTCGCGCCAAGATATAAAACGGCGTCTAGGATATCCTGGATCGGCAAATAGCCGGTGATAATGGGATTTGTAAGGTTTAAAGGCGCGCCGTCCTCGATAAAATCGCCCAGCCCCGAATCGCTCCAGGATCCCTGTTTTTCAGCGTGGAGAAAGTACATATATCTCGCGTTTGCTTTATAGCTTACAGCTCCTTTATTCGGGATCCAGCTTGTGACCCGCTGATCGCCTGTTCCTTTGGAGATTGGGATTTCCACTTTGCCTTCTGAATCAGTCTGTAGAATAACCGAGTCATGGAGCACGTTGGCGCCGTTTATGGGCAGGCAGTCCTTGTCAAAGACGTAAACTGTAATCATGTCCACTATGGCGCCTCCACCAATCATATCAGGGGCGATTCCAAGAGGATCGGGAAGCTGGCAATATAGAGAATCATATTCCTTATCGGCATCATCGTCGTCATCATCGTCATCGTCGTCGTCATCGTCATCGTCTCCGGCATCGTCGTCGTCGTCATCATCGTCCTGGACATCGTCATCATCGCCGGCGTTGTCGTCATTATCGTCATCGTCATCGGAGCAGTCGCAGCCCGAGACAAAAGCAATCGTTAAAAAGAGAAAACATATAAGAACAAAAGCGAATGGAAAACATGATTTTTTCATTTTGGCATTTCCTTTTCAGAATAAACCAGTAGGTTTTTCTTCTGCCTGTTTACAACACTTTCGTTACCATTGATCTTGATGAGAATAACACACTTTATTTTTCTGATGGAATCTCTTTGGGTCATGAGAATCATTTTTGTGATAGGTCTGTTATAATAATCGGCATGTTTTTTAGAAATTTTCATATGGAAGAGAAAAAATCATGGAAAACACCCTCTCAATAAACTGCGCCAAAGCTATTTTGGACGCTCCAAAATCAGAGCGCAAAGCTCTAACATGGGTTTTCTCCAATTATATAAGTCCGAATAAGAATACCGCTAAAAGGATAGTTGAAAACTTTGTGGCGGTTGGAATAAACAGAAAAATTTCCGTGGCGGAATTAATTAAGAATAATAATATCAGCTTGTTGCTATTATCAAACAAATCCGGACCTGAAAAAATCAAAGCCATTGACAACGCGCTTATTCGGCTACGCTATCCTGTATTGACAAAAGAAATTGAAAGATTAAAAAGGGAGATTGGGGCTCTTGATTTGACAAATGGAACAACTATAACTCTCCCTAAAAACCTTGAAGGCGGAAAACTTATTATCACTATTGGGGCAAGAAATCAGAAGGAACTTTCCAGGGAATTGCACGAGATAAAAAAGGGCCTTGAGAGGGGTGGTTTTGAAAAAATATTCAAGGCGATAGAATGATTCCGGAAAGAATCTATATAAATCAAGGAGCAGCGGACTTTCCCCTTGGGAAAAAGTTTCTCAAAACCTTTTCCAAGGCCAAAATAATTACCATGGCCCAAGGTGAAGCCGCTCCCTCGTTTACAAGTTCGCGAAAAGATTTTATCAAGGGTAAAAAATCCCTTTTCCTAACAGAACAAAAAGGCGCTTTGGTTAGAAAACTGACCCGCCCTTATGGTCATCAT
>CAYSHR010000564.1:0-2984 GCA_964430795.1 uncultured bacterium | reverse complement strand
AAAGGGATGTATAAGAAAGCCTTGAACAACGAAATCAAGAATTTTACCGGAGTGAGCGATCCCTACGAGGCGCCGACAGACGCTGAGATCAAAGTTGATACTTCCAGCGAACCTCCGGAGGTTTCTCATGACAGGATTGTCCGGACTCTTGAGATACTCGGCTACATTCCGAAATTGGACGGGGTTGAGTATAGCCAGGACGAAGAAGCCAAGATTAAAAAACGATTAAAGGATCTAGGGTATATTTAAGAGGAGATTTCCTTTCTCTTGGATATTTTTTTTTCTTGATATAGTATACCGCCCATAAAGGAAAACCGAATAAAAAAGATATGTTTTTATCTATGGGAAAAATGAATTTAAGGAGGTTGGAATGCTCAATTTCGATCTGAGTGAGGAGCAGAATATACTTCGTGAGCAGCTTAGAAATTTTGCTGAAAAAGAGATTGCCCCAGTTGCCGGGGAGCTTGAGGATAAGGAGGAATTTTCCATTGAGCTTACTAAAAAAATGGGAGAGATGGGGCTTTTCGGCATGTTCGTTTCCGAGGAATATGGAGGGACGGACATGGGATACGTCTCCTATATTATCGCCGTTGAAGAGATTGCGAGGGTGGATGGTTCCCAAGCCGCCACTGTAGCTGCCGGAAACAGCCTGGGCATTGGACCAATATATTATTTTGGCAATCAGGAGCAGAAAAAAAAATGGCTTCCCAAGCTATGCACAGGGCGGACGTTGGCTGGTTTTGGTCTGACTGAACCAAATGCCGGATCAGATGCTGGGGGATCAAAAACAACTGCTGTTAAGGACGGTGGAAAGTGGGTTCTTAATGGATCGAAGATATTCATAACCAACGCGGGTTCTCCAATTTCCGGAGTGGTGACTGTTCAGGCGGTTACAGGAAAATTATCCGGCGGACGCCCGGAACTTACATGTTTTTTGGTTCCAAACGGCACACCTGGATTTACCACTAAAGAGATGCACGAAAAGCTCATGTGGCGGGGTTCAAACACAGCGGAATTATATTTTGAGGACTGCGAAATTCCTGAATCGGCTATACTAGGCAAGCAGGGCGATGGTTTTAAACAGATGATGATGACCCTGGATGGAGGGAGACTTTCCATAGGCGCCATGGGACTTGGATGCGCTCAGGGCGCCTTTGATCTCGCACTGAAATATGCCAGGGAGAGAGAGCAGTTTGGAAAAGCCATTGCCAACTTCCAGGTGAACTCCTTCAAGTTCGCCGACATGGCCAAGGAGATCGAAGCCGCGAGATGGCTTTTATACAGAGCCTGCTGGCTAAAGGAGAATCATCGCCCATATGAAAAAGAGGCCGCTATGGCCAAGCTATATTGTTCGGAAGTCTCAAAACGAGCCGCATACGAATGTGTGCAACTTCATGGTGGATATGGCCTTATGAAAGAATACGCGGCGGAAAGATTTTTCAGGGATCAAAGATTACTGGAAATCGGTGAAGGCACCAGCGAAATTCAAAAACTGGTTATTGCCAGAAAATTGGGATTGAAACCTGTTTTCTAAATGGCCTTTTTTTATTCTCCGCTGATTAACGCGATAATATTTTTTGACGCTAAAGATAGATAAATAGTGATAAAATATCATGATATGCTATAATTCAGTCATGCGATCAATAACTATCATTATATGTACCATATTGATTTTTATGTTTTTACATATTTCTCTATCTTGGGCTAAGCCTGAACCGGAGGCGGAAATAATCGAAGTTCAGGGCGGAAGCACTCTTGTAGGAAGATATAATGGTAAAGTTGTAAAGATCAAGGTAATTGGGTTGGGGTTGTCCAGTTATCCAAATAAAAATAAAGTTGAGGCAAAAATCGCAGGCGCTGTACTTTATAAAGCCAGGGAGATACTGAAAGCCGGCACGAAAGTAAAATTACTTTTTGATAATTCCAATTCCGCAAAAGGGCATCTGGATAAGCTTGGAAGATTGCTGGCCCATGTAATCCTGCCTGATGGAACTTTTTATGCTGAAAAAATGATAAAAGAAGGATATGGGCGAGCTATAGTTAAGTACCCATTTGATCCAAAAATCATGGAGAAATATCTAAAAGTTGAAAAAGAGGCCAGGAAAAACGGCAAGGGGCTTTGGCGCACCGACAATAAATATGGTGACTGGTTCTGGCAATAATTTGTTTCCGTCCAGTAATGACCCTTTTTCCCAATCTCGGCGCCAATCAGCGGTTTTTGTTCTGGAAAGTACAGTCGTGGGACTCCGCCCAAAACCTTGATTTCCTTGACCCCAAAAAAAGTTTCTCATTCCTGGTCATAAAACCAAAATAAGTCCTGTCCGGGTTTTGGAGCAGGAACTAATTTATATTATTCAACTCTGACAAAGTCCTTCCGAAATAAATAAATTCAGTAATTTCAAAGAATTAGTCAATGAACCCTATTGGGATTTCTCTTTGATTTGACGATTATAAAATATTAGTAAGACAGACTTGTTAAAATTAACCGCAGCATTAGAAAAGGTTCAAATGAAAAGCGCAAAATGCGACCAAGAACAAAATTATGACAAAGAAATATTAACCTGGAGTTCTGATAAACCGGGGACGACGAATAGAATAAATTTTCCCTGTGGGTTAAAAGTCTCAAAATTGGACAGGAAAATCCTGGTTACTTTTCCTGAGATACGATCCGATGTACAGGTGCCCTATATTTCAAACACTTTGGAAGAGTTATTGGCGATTACCCCCTTAGGGTTTGACTGGGCAATTAACCTTGAGAACATGAAAAGGATTCCAGTACTGCTGCTGGGCACCCTGATGAACCTGAGAAATCATCTTTATCAACGTGATGGGATCATCGAGGTGTTCAATTGTGAGAAAAGCCAAATCCCAGAGCAAACCTTAGATCATATTTATTCTCTGTTTCCTAAGGCAAAGCATAGCCAAAACTCAATTCAATAGCCATCAATCCGGAAAGTGATAGAGGGGAAAGTCCACAAGGAGGA
>CAYSHR010000563.1:0-2989 GCA_964430795.1 uncultured bacterium | reverse complement strand
GTGTGGGGTAAACTGTAACAAAAACATAGTTGCCGCAAAACAGGCTTGCCTCGGTGCTGATCCAGCGAGGACGATTTTTTCCAAGGAGAGCCACTTTATCCTGGGGCTTTAATCCAAGGGCATTCCAGGCCGCGCTGAGCTTATGCCCTTCATTTGAAAGCTGCCCTCTGGTTAAACTGTGCCACTCTTTTGTATGCTTTCCGTCCTTAAATTTTGACGTGATATATACTCTGTCCCAATATTCTCCTGCCTTATTAAAAGTGATGGCCGCCATGGATGTTTCATCAAAAACCGGATAATTCACTTGGTCCTCCAAAGAAAAAGAACATTATCACTCGTAGGGACACGGCATGTCGTGCCCCTACCGACAGATTAATAAAGATGCCCTTATCTTAGTGCCATTCGATGGTGTCCACCGATCTCCACATATAAAGAAGATGGGGCAATGTTTAACCCAACATTAAAAGTAACCTGGCCGGATTATTTTTTCTTTTTCATCATATCGTCAAATTTCTTGTCTATATCGCTTCTCTGGTCCAGAAATTCCTTAAGTATGGTTTTTCTATCCTCGGTTTCAGATTCTTCCCCTGTCTCGATTTCACGGATTTCTATTCGAGCAAATTTATTTCCCGGATTTACCTCTAAAACCTTTTTATAAAATTTCATCGATCTGTCATGCATATTTTCTCTTCTGTACATCATGCCAAGGCACATATTCACCATCTCGCTCTTGGGGGCCATTTCCCTACTCCGGTTCATCAGTTCTCTACCTTCCTCATATACTTTTGTGTCTCTTGGATAGGCCAATAGGAACTTGGCAAGACCAAGGACCGCGTAGCTTTCAGGATCATCCTCGTATATCTCAAGGGCGCTTTCGGCCTCGGCAATAGCTTCGGCGTATTCATCTTTTGTAAACAGAAAACTCTCGGCTTTCTGTCTGAATATCTCTGAGTTGGTCTCAATGATGGAATCGTCAAATATCTTTGAGCGAAATTCCATCCGTTTTTTATGGGAGTGGAGAGTGTCATAGGCGGTTTCCACATGCCTCATTAATTCCTCAAGGAGAGCAAGTTCAGCGCCTTCTGCCTTTTCCCGTTTCTTCTCGATATCGCTTTTCGCGATATTATAACCCTTGTTAATCATCTGGTCATTGGCTGACCAATGAACTCCGAGAAGGGCAAAGTATTTAAGCTTCTCAGCGTATTTGAGTTTCTCTTTAAGTTCCTCAACCCGCATTTCGCTTTTATCCGCCCTTGTGTCCTCAAGAAAGAGAATCATCTCCAGTTTTTTTAGAATCCAGATCATTTTGGGAGTCTGGTCTTTTCTCAGGTTGGAGATGATTTGCGCCCTTTCCACCTGAACATCCTTTTCCGCGAAAATTTCAAATGACCGTGTAAAAATTCCACCGAAGCTAAAATCCTCAATTTTATATGGAGGGTTGTGGTTTTTCCCAACCCACAAATACCTACTTTTTCTGATCTGTTTAATTATCTCTTTTTCAGGGTAGTATTTCCAGAGCATGTTAAAAAAGATGGAGGGCAGGGAAATATCGATGTTCGCGATTTTTTTTGGCAGTCGCTTTACTTCAAGCCAGCTATAAGTACCTTCTCCCCATTCAAGAATAAGTTTCAGTTTGGTCTCAATTTGAAAACGCAGGGATTTTTTTAAAAATCCTGAATGAATCTTTCCCATTAATACGAGTTCTTCACCCTGCAGATTTCCTGTTTTTAATACAGATTTTAAAGAGGCGATAACCTCGGCGTTTTCAAGCTTGCCCGCCCTTTGCAGAATCCTTCCCAGGCACTCTTCAGGGCGGAAGGGTTTTGAGAAAGCGTTCCAAAGTTCACCATCCTGAAAAAATAGATTTTTTACTTCTTTTCCATGGCCTTTTACTTGCAACCGTCCGGTCTTTTTCTCTTGATGGATGTTGTTAATAAACTGAAAAAGAGAATCAAGATTCCAACTGCCCGAAACCGCTTTGTGCCGGGGTTTCCTTTTCGCGGCGGCCATTTCCTCAATTGACTCAAGACCCATCTCGATTTCAAGTTGGTCGATCAGACCCCAGGTCTTTCCTTCCGGGTCAAATTCTTCCAGATTCGGTTCATTATATTTGCCCCCCATTTCGTCTTCTTGAAAGAGCGACTTCAAAAAATCAAAGACAGAACCCAGAAAATCCTTGTCGCCGTCAGGAACATTGAACTTAATTAGATCCTCTTTAAGAAGGCTCAGCATGAGAGTGAAAATTTCCTCAACGGGGGTATTGGTTGCTTGAGCAATCCGGCTTATGGAGCGAGCGCCATCGATATTTTCAATAACTTCCAATTCCTTTTCTGTAAATGACTCGTTTTCAACCAGCCCAGGGTCGAAGTTGTTTTTTTTGGGGATTAGCTTTGAAGCGACGCTGGTTTCCATTTGAACTCCGAATTTGAAGAAAGAAGAATTTACAGATATCAATCAACTCTTCTTTTTGTTCATAAATTCCAGTATAACCTGCTTAAGTTAAGTATATGTATTTTTGTGATTATTGCAATGCCAAGAATTAAATGATAGAAAGATATCCTTCTATTGACGATGATTTATTTACCGGGAAAACCATCCAGGTTTTTTATTATTGGAGATAACATCCTGGCGATATGAGCGTGTCCGGCTACGCTTGGATGCCCTCCATCATCCTGGTAGAGGGATTCTCCCTGGTTTTGAAGGACCTTCATCTGTTTTGCCAGGTCAAGGAGAATGGCGCCGCTTTGGTTTGCCGCCTTTCTGGTGTAAGGATTCATCTGATGCTCTATCTCAAACATGTGGGGTACGGTCATGAAAATTACAGCAAAGCCCTTTCTCTCACCCAGCTTTTTTATTTTTATAAGGTTGCTTACAAAATCATCATAACCGACCCGTAATACCATTTTTCCATTTTCACTTCCCCGTCTTTTAAATTTCTCTGAAAAGGAGATAAGTTTGGACATGAGAAACTGGTAGGTTTTTAGCCGGC
>CAYSHR010000562.1:0-2997 GCA_964430795.1 uncultured bacterium | reverse complement strand
TTTTCCCCATTTTGCCCAAAAGCCGGCGCCATTTTGAACAGAAAGGCATGAACCATAAATATCGATAGAACAAAAAGGACTGTGATAACTTTTCTTTCCATCATCAAATCCTCACCCGCGAACTCCCACCCATTTCCCTTTGGGACCATCACTCTTTTCGCCAAGCAAAATGGCCCTTGCCTCGCCAACTAAAAAAAGGCTTCCACAAATAACTACTCTCCCATTATCACCGGCAAGCTCCACCCCTTTTTTCAACGCGGCTTTCAGATCATTTTCATGAGTAACTTTAGTTGTGAACTCCTCAATAATTTTTGCCAACTCATCAGAAGGAGTAGTGCGAGCCATTTTTGTGTCTGTTGTTATCACAATATCAAAAGCAGGCACAAAATATTTAACAATTGATTTGGCATCCTTATCTCTCATCACAGACAGAATACCGATGGTTTTGCCTGAATAAGATTCCTCCTTCAATGTTTTAGCGAGTAACCTGGCTGCCGCCATGTTATGGGCACCATCGAGTATTATAGTCGGTTTCTCTCCAACTTTTTCCAGCCGTCCGGGCCAATGAACTTTTTTCGGGCCGGAAAGTATGGCATGGTCCGGAATTGGAATATCCATCCTCTTAAGAACCCGGGCCGCGGCAATGGCTACCGACGTATTTTGCAACTGATAGGCGCCGGAAAGGGACGTTGTCACCGGACCAATAAGGCCATCCTGATCTTTAAAGAATGATTTTTCATTCCTTCTAATTATTTCATAGTCCCTCCCCGCTATAAAAGATGGAACCTCCAGTTCTTTGAATTTGGCAAACAGAGCCGCCCTGGCTTCATCTGTCTGCTGGGAAACAACAGCAGGCGTGCCTTTTCTTAAAATACCTGACTTCTCCGTGGCAATGGCGGTTATGGTTTCTCCAAGGTACTGAGTGTGATCAATGGAGATAGGCGTAAATATATCCAGCACCGGATCAAGGGCGTTCGTGGCATCGAGCTTTCCACCCAAACCACACTCAAAAATTCCTATCTCCACATTGTGGTTTTTGAAAAACAGGCAAGCCATGGCGGTGGCGAACTCGAAAAATGTTATTGGAGAAGGTCCGTCCGGGTCCTCCATCTTCTGATGCCTGTCAACCACAGCCCATAGTTTATCAGCAATATCCAGAACCTCCAGGTCGGTAATCCGCATTCCGTTTATGGCAAAGCGTTCATTGAACCGCACAAGATGGGGCGATGTAAAAAGACCGCAAACAAGACCGGCTTCTTTACATATTGAAGCCAGAGTAGACGCTACGCTGCCTTTGCCATTGGTGCCGGCCACCAATACAACCTTGAAACTATCCTGGGGATTTTCCAAGTCATTTAAAAGTCTCTTGATGTTTAAAAGCCCAAGTTTGATTCCGAAAAATTGAAGATCGAATATTTTTTTTACAGCGCTAAGGTATTTCTTATCTTCCATGATTTACCCTTTGTTTGACCGAGACAGGGCAATATGGGCGGCGCCAAAAGCCCCTATAATCTGAGGTTCATCGGGAATTATCAGCTTTGTGCCGAGCTTCTCCTCAACACACGCGACAACTCCAACATTTTTGGCGACTCCACCTGTCATAACCACATCGGGATTCACGCCGACTCTTTGGGCCAGGCTGATGGTTCTGTCTGATATCGCCCTGTGAATCCCACGGGTAATGTCGGCTACTTTAGCGCCTTCGCTGATAAGGGAAACCACTTCGCTTTCTGCAAACACGGTGCACATGGAACTTACCTTGGTCTCATGCTCAAACTCCAGGGAGACAGGACCCATCTGATCAAGATCGATTTCAAGGGTGCGAGCCATTACCTCCAGAAATCTCCCTGTGCCCGCGGCGCATTTATCATTCATTACGAAATCTTTTACAGTTCCATTTTCATCAATCCTGATTGCCTTGCTGTCCTGGCCCCCAATATCTATAACTGTTCCGGCACCGGGGAATAATATGGCCGCCCCTTTGCCATGGCATGTAATCTCGGTTACTTTCGCGTCTGCCCTTTCGCACCTGGTCCTGCCATATCCGGTAGCTATGGTAAACTCAATATCCGAAGGGGAAATGGCGCCTTTTTGAATTGTGGCGTTAAAACAATTGTCAGCGGCCTTTACCGCGCTGGCTCCTGTAAGCTGTATATAATAAGTGATAAGCTCCCCGGTTTTATCAATTATGACCGCTTCGGTAGATAGTGATCCTATGTCAATTCCGCAATAGTACTTCATAACAACTCCACATTATTTCAGCGTATCCACTACCTGTATATTTAGACAAGAAATCGATATCAGGATAGGGCAACAAAGGCGTGTGTGGCAAGAAATAAAGAAATACTCGACCATATTTGGGTCTGACATTGGGAATTAAAAATACGAATCAGATGGCCGGCGTCCACACCGATGACATTGAAAGCATAGAAGGGGGTCACTATTTTGATGAAGTTTTTAAGCTCAGGCAAAAGTTGGTGTATATATGTCGCCCTTTACTTATCGTCTCTTTTTGTAAGCCAGCAGCCGCATTCATCCTCGTCTTCTTCTTCGTCGCCACCGCCGCCAACATCAACGTCGTCATCATCGCCGGCGGCATCATCGTCGTCTATGGGCAGACCCTCATCCGTTAAAGTCACATTATCCACAGCCCAGTACCCGTCATTGGCCGCGTCGCCTGTAGTGTAGACCCACTTGATTCTTACTTCGGACTGGCTTCCGGCAATGGCTGAAATATCAAAAGCGGCTGGACCCTCATCCGCGGTTTCGGAAAAGAGATTCACAACACTCCATGTAAAGGTATCCACATAATCATCATCGTCATCATCATCTGCTGCTGCCTGGGGGACTCCCACCCAGGCGGAGATGGAGAGATCGGCGTCAAAGAGAATGTTATGATCGAAATTTACCGTTACTGTGGGATAACCAGTGCAATCGATTACAGGAGAAATCAATTCAACTTTAAATTCCGTCCCTGCCGATCTGCTGTCGGCAAAC
>CAYSHR010000561.1:0-3001 GCA_964430795.1 uncultured bacterium | reverse complement strand
GAAGAACTGTGCGCAAGTTTGGCTCAAAAAGCGATCGATGAAAATGTTGACCCGGCAGAGGCCATCGAAAAGGGGTATGCAAAGGGAATGCAGATTCTGGGAGATCGTTTCGAGAGCGGGGAATGTTTCTTACCGGAGTTACTGATTGCAGAAGATGCCATGAACGTCGCACTGGAAGTCTTGAAACCGAAGATCGAGGAAGTCAAGACGGGGAAAAAGAAGAGAGGAAAAGTCGTTATCGGGACTATCCAGGGTGATGTTCACGACATTGGGAAAAACATCGTGAAACTGTTCATGGGTGTTGCAGGATTTGAAATGATCGATCTTGGAAGGGACGTACCGGTTCGAACCTTTATTGAGACCGCGAAAAAAGAAAATGCGGACATCATTGCGACTTCCGCACTCATGACCACAACGATGATCTACATGCCGGAACTAATCAAGCAACTCAACGAGATGGGAATCAGGGACATGTATAAAATCATGGTTGGAGGCGCTCCCGTTATTGACGGTTGGGCCGAAGAAATAGGTTCCGACGGTTACGGTTTGACTGCAAAAGAAGCGGTGCAGAGCGCAATGGAATTGACGAAATACTAGAAAGGAGGAGATCATGATAGATTTCTGGGAGGTTATCAATCGATCTGAAAATGGAAAGCTTATGGAGGAAAGGGCTTACGATGTCCTCGTTGGCAAGATGTCCAAAGAGGTGATCAAAAAATACGACATAAAATTCGATCCTGAAGAGGTCGTTCCTTCCGATGACAGCCTGGCTGACAGGCTTTTTGAGGCAGCGGTTGAATTCTTTGTGAAGGTCGGCGTCTATAACTGCGATACGGGCCGGGTGATCCATTTCAGTGAAGAGGAATTGTTCGAAGCCCTGGATGCGACACCCGATCAGATCCTTTGGGGACAGGGCAGAGAGCAACGAACGATGCGAAATAGAAGTGTGGAGGATACGGAGCCGCCTTTTTGCAATTTTACACTCGTTGGGACACCCTATCCGGAAGAACTATTCTTGCAGGCCTGTATGAGTACGGCCCGGGAAAGGCTCGCCTACTGCGCTTCAGGTCCTTCCCTGTTAAATACCCTCGGGGGCGTTGATGTCAAATCCGGATCACCCGTGGAGGTGGAAGCGGGAATCTACGATATCGGCAAAAGAAGAGAGGCCGCACGGCGTGTAGGCTATCCGGGAAAGGGAATTTATTCCCACGTCTCTGCTGCGGAAAAAGCGGATGCCATGATCGCTGCGGCAAGACCTGAATTTGGGTGCCTGGAAGGAGATGGTGTCCTCTGCGCAGCCATTGCAGAGATGAAGGTTGATAATGACAGATTGAAAAAAGTCACCTTCCTGCTCCACACCTACTACAATATGGGCGGGTTGAACGGCCCCTTGATGGGCGGTTATGCGGGAGGCCCTGAAGGGACATCCATGGTCCTGGTGGCCCACAATTTTTTGAGCCTCATTGTCTTTCGAGCTCAATATTCCGTTAACTTCCCCATTGATATGTGGCAGACCTGTAACACCACAAGGGCGATGCTCTGGTTGGTCAGCACAGCCCATCAGGCCTTGGCCCGAAATACCCACTATCTGCATATTGCCAATACATTTATCGCAGCCGGGCCCTGCACGGATATGGCCTGTTATGAGTTGATCAACCATGGAATTACGGCCGCAGTTTCCGGAGCAAACCTCTCTCCTGCTGCTGTTGCTCGAAATAAGTATCCGGAACGCTGCACAGGCATGGAAGGGAGAATATGCGCTGAAGCGGCCCATGCTGCCGCTCGCTCGGGCATGACCCGTAAGGATGCCAATAAAATGGTCAAAAAAATACTCTCCAAATATGAAGAGGGCTTGAAAGATGCCCCGGTGGGGAAAAAATTCTCCGAGTGTTATGATATAGACAAGGTGGTACCAACCCAGGAATACCTCGATCTTTATGATGGAATAAAGAAAGAAGTGAGTTCCTATGGGCTGGATTACTCCGTGATCAACGCATAATGAATCCGCACCTGAAATCCCCCATGAGCCCCTCTTAAAGGGGGGCATGGGGGCACATACTCTCCTCTACGAGTATGATTCACATTGGCTAAATGATTGACATCAAAATAATTATATCAAATGCCTTTCAAGCATCGTGTGCTGATTGAACCGGGGTGAATTCCATTTTTGTGCGGATAATTCATTCTCAACAGCCACGCCATAGACTCATATTTCCCTTCGTGACTCTTTTCTCTATTCTTTCTGAAGGATAATCGAAAAATATCGTTTGACGAATCTGTCCATAATAAACTATCACTTTTTTATGGAACCGGAAAAAACAAATAAGGAGGAAGATTCTATGAACCCGCTATTTGCAGCATTCCCGGAATCCGAGCACAGGGAGCGTCTTGTCCGGGCCCGAACAAAGCTCCGCGAAGCAGGCCTCACCGGCTGTATCTGCATAGCCCCGGAGAACCTTTTTTACCTCATCGGTTATGACTCCATAGCCTATTTCAGTTATCAGGCCCTTGTTTTCTCCATTGAGGAAGATAGCGATCCGACCCTCGTCATCCGAAACGTTGATCTATCCCTTGTAAAGGAGACATCCTGGATAGAAGATATACGGACCTATCATCTCCATGCCGCCGATGTACCCGAGATCGTTGCCAATATAGCACAGGAGAAGGGTCTTCAAAGGGGCCCCATAGGAATTGACCTTCAGACTTACGCCTTTCCCGCGGCCTATGCGCTCCCCCTCGTTAAGGCACTTGAGCCGATGGGGGTTCAAGATGCAACCGAGCTGCTTGGCAGTTTACAATATATCAAATCAGAACGGGAGATGACCTACGTTCGGGAAGCCGCAAATTATGCCGATGTCGGCTTGGAGACAGCCCGGAAGACTTTAAAGGCAGGGATCACCGAGATAGAGCTGGCCGCAGCCATAGAAGGAGCCCTAAGGAAGGAAGGCAGCGATTATTGGGCCGTGCCCACGGAGATAGCAAGTGGTCCCCGAACCCCCGG
>CAYSHR010000560.1:0-3001 GCA_964430795.1 uncultured bacterium | reverse complement strand
TGGCCATAAGTATATTGCTCATGTTCGCTTTTTATGGGAGTAATTATTTTTTCCATATACCCTTCAACATATTCCATGTCCGTTGGAGGCTCTATGCCCAAACCGGGAGGGATATCAGGAATTATTGGGCGCACGCCGGGGTATTTTATCTGCACAGTGACAAAATCAAACTCAAGACGCTCATGTCCAACCATGCTTCCTCTGTCTATTTTGTAGACATGCCCGTCTTGTAATATCTGATAATTGAGTTGGTACCAGGCGTCAGGTAGATCTCTGGCTTCGACAAACACGGCCTTCATGGGGAATCTCCAATTGAATTCTATTTCCATGCGTAAATCTTTGGAAGGACATCATTAACATATTTTGCACCTCCTTGGAACCAGTCACGAGGCGGAATCGGTTTTTTCTTTTCTCCACATCAACACACAATACGCAAAGAGCCCCAAAAGAGTAAGAAAGCTGAACCAGCCGGCGCCTGCCCTTAATGGAGTCGATCCAAAGGTCAGTTCAACTTTGCTTCTACCCGCGTCTACAGGAACAAGTATTGTGCCCTTCTTTTCATCCCAGGCAATCTCCACGGGCTTATCATTCAATGAGGCTTTCCATCCCGGAAAATAGAACCTGGCGAATTCCAATGTTCCGGGATAATCCGTTTGAACTTCCGCTGTCAGACTCACAGGGCCGCGATTTCTCCAGGTCACAAGGGCTGATTCCGGTCCAATCCAGGTTACCTCTTCCATGGGCTCTTTTCCCGGCTTGTAGGCCCTGTCCACGGTCCGCGGAAGGTAATCATCCCTGCTTGTGCCCATTTCCCCTTTCTGCCTGAAAAAGCTCAAGTCCGCGATTTCCCACACATGATAAATGTTGTGGGACGTTTTTACAGTATCAAGTTGCTTCAAAGGCAGGCTGGAAAAAGTGTGCTGCTCAAGATAAAACACATTAGCCTTAGGGAGGGTATAGTGGGAGTAAAAGATGACAATCAATGCTCCGGCCAAAGTTGAAAATAAAAAGATTAACTTCTCTTTTTCATATTTCAGAAGAAGCCCTTCAACAGCAATGGCGCAAATCGAGGCTGCGAAAGCCGCGAAAAGAAGGAAACGCCAGGGAAATTGAATGTAGCCCAGAAGGGGAATGATTTTGTAAGCGAATTCACTTACAGGCAGAGTAAAAAAAACCGATCCCGCGAAAAGCACAGCTCCATATATAATTAATGGTTTACTTTTAGATTCGCCTTTAAAACCGATTATCAGAAAAATGAATGCCGCGAAGACGAAAATCCAATGGGGAACGCCCACCTGAAAACTCATTGTGTCATCAGCAGTTCCTTTTCTTGAACCACCGAAATTCCAATAGAGGGAGAAAAGCTGCTGTGGATAAACAAAGTGGTCCCAGTAAACAAAATAGCCTTGTGTCAGGGATTCATCAGCATAGGTCAATCCCTTCTCCATCATTACCGGAACCCAGAAAAAGGCTGCCAAAGACAGGGCAACGCAAATCAGTAAAACACCCCAAACAATTTTTCTCCAATTCATCGAATAAAAAGCCAGGACTGCCAGCCAGAGGGTTAAGGCGCCGGCAGCCAGCATGGCCGAGACGTTATGGGTAAGAATCATTGCGGCGAAAGCTATGGCCCCCACGGCCATTCTGACAGAAGCTTTGCCCTTGATTATTCCAGTTAATCCCCAAGCCGCGAAGGGCAGAAAAGCAAAAGCCATGTGCTCGCCCATGGCGTGTCTCACCACCATATCCACAAGGTGATATGGCGCCAGCATATAGGCGATGCCGGCGATAAAGGAGATATGATGACCGGCGAAATCCCGGCAGAAAAGATAGATTCCCAATCCCGATAGAATCAGAGCGAGAACCAGGGCTATTTTTAATGAGGTATGTATCTGAAATCCGGCAAGAACAAAAACTTCTGTAATATAGTATGGCAAAGGTCCATAAAAATGGAACAGAGGCGATCCATATCCGTGATAGGTATCGGGCAACCATCTGGGATACGCGATACCTGAAGAGACGCAATTATCAAAACTGAGTTGTCTGAAATAATCCATTTCAGCGCTATGTCCGTAGAGCTGATAATCCCCCCAGAATAGCCCGGTGGCCACAACGCCCATGAGAACAATTATAACGGGCGTGATAATAGTGAGATATTTCTTTGAATTGAGTTTCTCTATGTTCAATGCCCTTTTGTAACAAATTGATTAAGAGTTGTACAAAATGGATATCAAAAAAAATTCACTCTGTCATCTCTAATAAGAGCATTTTAGCCGAAGAATCGAACCAGGAAAAAAAGCAAAGTAATTTCCTTATCATTCTATAAAAGTTTGCCGATACATTATTTTGACGCGAAAACCAACATATTTTAGTGATTATCAGGCTGAAAAAACCGTGGATGGACTTTTTTTAGCCTGTTTATAACTTTATCGGAGAATTTTGTGGATAATTTTGAACCTCTTAAAAAAGTTGTCACTATCGGAGGCGGGCATGGGCAATCAAATATACTGAAGTCCCTGTCAAAGCTTCATTGCGATATAAAAGCCATAGTGGCGGTTTCTGATGATGGCGGCTGTTCAGGGCAATTGCGCCGGGATTATAACATGCCCCCCCCAGGCGACATGCGCAGATGCATATCGTCCCTGGCGAAAAACAGATTTCTTGCCAATATGTTTGAAACACGTTTTTCCGGGGGAAACCTGAAGGGAAGATCATTTGGAAACCTCTATCTGGCAATGCTCTGGAGAAGTTATGGTAACATACAGACCGCCTGCGACGTGACTTCAGACTGGCTGGCTGTAAGAGGCAAAATAATTCCCGCGTCGTTGCAACCGGGTACTCTGATCGCCATGACAGAAGTAAATTGCACAATTGAAGGAGAGACAGCCATTGATCAATTCGGCCAAAAGCCCAGATTTATTGGATTGAAACCGCCGGCAGACGCCATTCCTTTAGCCAAAGAAGCAATTCTGGAGGCGGATGTAATAATTCTTGGTCCAGG
>CAYSHR010000559.1:0-3008 GCA_964430795.1 uncultured bacterium | reverse complement strand
GGCCATGGTTACCCCTGATGATAGCGGGGACGAAGTTAGTTTTGATGAGGAAGACCTGGTAGGTTTCGAAGCTCTTGGCTCCGAGACATCAGAAATTGTTTCCGGTTCAAATAACGCCGCGGTTGGAAGCATTGGCGTGGATTTGTCAGGTACTTTAGACATCGATATAAGAGAAAGAATTTCCAAGATCACCGGTGAAAATATAGGTGCTCGAGAGATTCGAATCCGGGATGATGTAACAATAAACGGCGCCGCGAAAATGAAAATGGGAACTATAGAGATGCAAGTGGCAGCCGGTTCCCTCACCATCGCCAGGCAGGGAAGAGAAGTTGTGGCAAAATTTGACGAGTTGGAATCGGAAATCGCCACCAAAGGATTTCTTGATCCCGGCTTGGTTATGGGCGTAATAAACAGGAGAATCGGTGGAGTAAGAGCGTGCTATTCCAGAGCCCTCAAGTCAAATCCAAATCTCTTTGGCCGCCTGGAAGTCCAGTTCACTATTGCTGAAGATGGTCGGGTTGAGGACGTTATTGTTGTAAATAATACCTTGGGCATTGTCTCAGTGGAGAGTTGCATTATCCAGTCAGTATCCACCTGGAGATTCCCAAAACCTAAAAATGGAAAAGTTACCATTAAATATCCATTTATCTTCGAGCAGGCATTCTGACCAGACCATATGAGGATTTACTTCTTTTCTTTCTCCTCTTCCACAGGAGCGGGGCCTTTTACAAGGAGAAAATTCTCCACGTGGTAATCGTTATCCAGAAGGCCAAACATCTCATTTATTGTTGAATAATTAAGTGGTTCCATGCAGGGTAGTATCTCTACCGGATCAGGAATAGGCTTTTTCTCTTCCTCGCCTTTCGGTAAAGAGATGAACATCTCATTTGTGAATCCGCCTGGTGGAATGACATTAAACCTGTGAATTAGAAAAACAATTTCGTCACCATCGGTGACGAAGACTCTAAAAAGCTGAAATTTGGATTCAGGCGATGTCAATTTTTTCAGATAAGTTTTCATAAGAGGTGGAAAATGAAAATACTTATGAAAATTTCTATTGGTTTCAAGATCAAGAACAACATCTCTGTTTATCATAAAAACAGGGCGTTTTCTCATTTTATCACTGAGGATTTTTGTCCACGGGTATCCATATTTGTCCAGGCTTTCAAACATGGCGTCTGTGGTGTTGCTCTCAAAAAAATCCACAACTCCGTCTTTATCCAGATCAAATCTGCCATTGCTTTTGTCAATTATGTTTTCGACTATTTCAACTTTCTCCTCAATCTGGTAGTTTGTGGCAAAAATAAGCAGAACAACAAGAACAGCCATCACCACTATTATCCCAAGAAATATCAGGTCCTCTTTTCTTTGAAGTTTCTCATAGCAACTTTCACACAGCATTTTTTTTAAACCGGGAAAAAACCTGAGGTTTCTGTTGTAAGCCAGAGTAGCTTTTTTCCCACAAGACTGACAACGCTTTGACATTGGGATTGGGCTCCTAATATGATTTTTAGATTCCGTACTTTATTTCTTATACCATGTCAAGATCGGTCCGTTGCATAATTAATTCAGCAAATTCGTTTTTTGATAATGGAAAATATTTCTTGACAATCAAATATTAAATCCATAAAAGATATTTCCCTTTGAAAATCTAATCTGGGCTCGTCTAATGGCAGGACAGCGGACTCTGACTCCGCCAGTCGAGGTTCGAATCCTCGGCCCAGAACCATGGAATCCGGTTGTCAGCCCGATAAAGCATTTTATGGTCCCATCGTCTAGCGGCTAGGACGCCGGCCTCTCACGCCGGTAACGGGGGTTCGATTCCCCCTGGGATCACCAGAAAACCCCTGGATCATTTTTGGTTCAGGGGTCTTTTTATCCAAATAACCCACAAAAAAACCCCTAATTGGATAAAAAAGGGTCATTTCCAGATGGAAATTAGTTGATTAGAATAATCGCGGGAAGAAGTTTTTGGAAGAGGCTTTCGTTAAATTCCATGCCCAGGTTCTCTTCAGGGTTGAAATAGAAGGGATAATTTACATTGTCTGTCAAAATGGCGAAGATTTCATACTCGCCATGTTCAAATTTTAAATCATCAATGGTCCATGAAATTTCAGTAATAGTTGGTTCCTCAGGATCAATTGTAATTTCACAGGGGGTCAACTCATCCCCGGGAAGTAAATTTCCCATAACAGTGACGCCATCTTTTCTAACAGCCAGCGCGACTTGAGGAGATGATGTGGATGAGAGGGTAATGGGCTCGTCGGAGATATTTATTGTCTCAAGGGTGATTTCTACAACATCTCCCGCCATGTATTCCTGTTTGTTGGTGGATATGTTGAAAGCTACTTGCTGTTCCATTTTCATGGTTTCGAGTTTATTAGAGGGCAGGCCGTTCTGAACAATAAAAACCTGCTGGGCGGAGGAGAAAAAGGGATAGGTGGAAGATATGGTCCACTCCCCTTCGGCAAGAAGCTCGGGAAGAATAAAAGCGCCATTTTCATCAGTAACAAGAGATGTGTTTATTTCCAGAAGCTCAATTCTGACTCCGGCATGATCTTCCATGTTTTCAAGATCAACATTTCCGGTAAGAATCTCAGGAGCTTCTCCATCCTCGGAAAAAGGCTCAAATGTCTCCATATCTCCCCCGCATCCAAAAAGAAGCAAGGTAAAAAGGAAAACGGTGATTAAAATTCTCTCCATATTTAGTTCCTTGGCGTATAACCACATAAAAACGCTATGCCGCGGATTTAATAATAGGCAAAATTTATGCCATTCAAAAACTGTAAAATAGGTGAAAAATTGTGTAAAAACGTAATGTTTTGCCCTTTTTCCTATCAGAAATTTGATGTCCGTTTCAAAAATCCGATAATCAACATCCAAAATTACAATTTATTTTCGAACCGTTTACTACATTAAAATCATTAGGATTTCAAGGTTAATTTTAGACAACAGGTAATCGTTCAGTGATAAGGGTGCAAGGTTTGAGATCGGGGGAGATGACCTCA
>CAYSHR010000558.1:0-3020 GCA_964430795.1 uncultured bacterium | reverse complement strand
GAGGTCATTTTAGTTTAAACTTATTTTAAGTGCTGTTTTGGACAGATGTGATTTTATACCATTATTTCATTTGAATGAATTCTCTAATTTGGAGCAAAGAGTAAAATGGTTCGAGTCGAGATTATCGCTGTGGGAAAAGAGATACTTTCGGGCAGAATCAGGGAGTCAAACGCAAATTGGATGGCCGGTGCACTGACCAGCCATGGCTTTCGAGTGGAGAAAATAACCGTCCTTGACGACGACATGGAAGTCATCGCCGCCCAGATTCTGTCAGCTAAAAAAAGAGCCACGGAGATTCTCATACTCTGTGGAGGTCTTGGCCCTACCTTTGATGATGTTACAATGGCCGGTGTGGCAAAAGGTCTTGGCTTGGAACTGGGCATTAACCGAAAAGCCCTTGAATTTGTAAGACAAAAGTATCAGGAATATTTTGACAAGGAGCATGTGAGCTTTGCCGATCTCACTCCTGAAAGAGAAAAAATGGCACTTCTGCCAAAAGACGCTCAATGGATTCCAAACCCAGTCGGCGCCGCGCCTGGCGCAATTCTTATCATGGACAAACTGAACATATTTGTTCTGCCCGGTCCGCCAAAAGAGCTTATGCCCATGTTTAATAACTTTGTCTTACCGGCAATAATCACCAGGAATAAAAATGAAAGGTTCCAGGAGATTTCAATGGAAACGGATTGCAAAGACGAATCCTTTCTTACAAAATTCTGCAAAGACGCCGTTGATAAATTCCCCGGTTTGCACGCCAAAACAAACCCCACATTTTTCGGCGACTCAACAGGACTCACCATCACCTTGTCTGTGGGAGCAAAAACCGGCTTGGAATGTAAAAAGACCATGGACAAAGTAAAAAAATGGTTGAAAAAAACTCTAGGGGATAATGGCATCAGGCTGGTGGATTAGCAAAGATTGCCCTGCCTTTACATCAGTATCATTTGAAATCTCTCCCGGTCCTCATCGCGGTACCTCTTGCTTCTGAAAAAACTCGCATAGCTTATTCCCGACAATTTTGTGCCCTTGTTCGTTGTAATGGCACAAATCCACAAAAAGGAGATGGGATTTGTCTGAGTATGTAACAGGTATTCCTCCGCTAATCCGGTCAAACACCTCTTGGAAGTTTGGCCGTACATCCACAAAATAGACTGAAGTATTCTGTTTCGCGAGCCTCTCCATGATTTTGAAATAAGGTTTAATGTTTTTAGCCAAGGCCATGTCCGAACTGGCCTGGGAAACAAACACCAGGGGAATGGCTTTTTTCTTGGCTTCCCCCATAATGGCAGTCAGGTTGCTTTCATATTGGTCCGGCTCCTCCCTGCGTACAAATTCTGATCGATCCTCAGGAGTAAATTCGTATATCCCGAAAAGGTTTTCCAATATCTTCCACCAGAGGGAAACAAGCCTGGATTTTCGCAGGTAAAACATAGTCCGGGTTGAGAGCCGGTTGTTTCGAAGAGCCATCTGCCGGTCGGTTGCCGGGGCGAGGCTCTGGTCATTATACCCATGGCAGCAAACCACAATATCAGGCTTTCCAATATTCAGCATCCTCCTAAGCAGAACCATGGACTGATAGGATGAATACCCACCTGTTCCAAAATTGATGACCCTGAATTGGTCGCCAAGACAACTTTGAGTTTCCTTGGTGAAGTTGGTGCTGGTGTTATGTGAAGTAAGAATTGACCCACCGAAGATCCAGATGGTTTTTTGCTCTTTGGAATTCTTGATCTTCAGCTTCTGAGATTTGAACCCATCCCTCGGCTTCCAGAAAAGTTCTCGATCCTGAGCCCAATTATCCTGTGACCAGCTTCCTTTATTCTCCCTTGAGTAAAAATAAGTGTTTTCAGGATAAGGTAAAAATATAGCCAGGGCGAAGTCCAATAAAACAATTGCTCCGGCCAACATTGCCAGGTTTCGCCAGTTTTGCCGGACTCTACTCAATTGAAGTTGAATTGCGGGCAAACTCATCTTTCCAAAACACACCTTGTAAAATAGATACACTTATATCAGACTCGGCTAGGAAGATACAAAAGGGTCCGATGATTTTCCTGAAAAGGCTTACGGTCAGCCTTCTCCAAATAGAGCCTTGACAAAGTCGTCTACTACAAATGGGCGCAGGTCATCGATTTTCTCCCCTATGCCAATATACCTGATCGGGAGTTTGAACTCGTGGGCGATACCGACAATGCACCCGCCTTTTGCGGTTCCGTCGAGTTTTGTGAGTATTATGCCCGAAAGGGTGGTGGCTTTGTTGAATTCCTTGGCTTGAGTTATGGCGTTCTGCCCTGTAGTGGCATCGAGCACAAGGAGGGTTTCATGGGGCGCGTCATCCATTTTTTTCTGAATGACTCTTTTTACCTTACCAAGCTCATTCATAAGGTTGCTCTTTGTGTGCAATCTGCCGGCTGTGTCGATGATCACCACATCCGAGCCTCTGGCCATGCCCGCGTCAATGGCGTCAAAAGCAACAGCGGAAGGATCGGAGCCCTGTTTCTGCTTAATAATATCGCACCCCACTCTTTGACTCCAGACCTCAAGTTGCTCAATGGCCGCGGCTCTGAATGTATCCGCCGCTGCCAACAGCACCTTTTTGCCGTCCTTTTTATAACTTGACGCGATCTTGCCTATGGTTGTTGTCTTTCCGGTTCCATTGACGCCTACGACCATAACCACAAAGGGCTTTTTTGAATCGATGTCAATTGGCGCCGCGTCAATATCCAGCATAGAGATAATTTCAGATTTCACTATGGCCAATATGCTTTTAGGATCCTCAATCTTTTCCTCCTCCACCCTCTGTCTGGTTTTCTCAAGGAGCTTATAGGCTGTCTGAATTCCGATATCGCTGGTTACAAGCACCTCTTCCAACTCTTCATAAAGGTCATCGTTGATGGTTGTGCGCCCGGACAGGACGGATTCGATCTTGCCGACAAAGCCGTCTTTTGTCTTTTTCAGACCGTTTTTCAGACGCGAAAGCCAGGATACTTTTGGCTTTCGCGTCTGAAAAACGGTCTGAAAAA
>CAYSHR010000557.1:0-3023 GCA_964430795.1 uncultured bacterium | reverse complement strand
ATGATGACGACGACGATGATGATATAGCAGGAGCAGGAACTGATGATGATAACAGTGGAACCAACTGTTGTGGTTGTTGATTTTGTTGTCTAATAAATATATTTAGTTTGTTGACAAACCCTACCCTGGTTATTGACGCAATATTTTATTTGTGAATATGGGGAGTTAATACTGAACAGGCGAGCACCCTATGGGTACTTATAAGAGAACAGCCACTTGCCGCTAATTGACAAGTGGCTGTTTTTGATCATGGAAAAAGGAAGCGATCAAAAAGCCATAGCTCCGGGTGTCGTATGATTCCAATAAACAAAAGAAAAATAAATGCCATTGTAAGAACCAGAGAAAAAGAGTGCCCCCTTTTTTTCTCTTGAACAGGAATAATTGAGGCTTTCGCCTGTTTTTCATGACGAGAAAGAAAAAGCATGAAAATCAAAACCAAAAACCCGGTTCCCAGACTGACCGTTAAGAGCGGCCTGAACCACCATGGTTTAAACTCCAACACTACTTCGTGAGTTCCCGCCGGCACCGGCAGCCCAAAAAACAGGTAGTTTGCACGGTATAAAGGAGTGGCTGTTCCATCCACTTTCGCGGTCCAACCCGGGTAATAGTTTTCGTGAATAACCAGAAAAGAAGGCTCGGGAGTTTCAATACGTAGTTTTCGCAGGTCCGGTTCATCCAGGATGTTTTGTACCTTCCCCCGCAAAAGAGCGGTGCTATTTATCTTTGGTCCGTTGTATTTTTCAACAAAAGCGGTTGAAACAATATCGATTTGAGCATTGGATGCTCTTTCCAGGGCATCCTTTTCATCCTCGACGGTTATCACGTTATTTGCAAGATGGAATAGTGGCGTCGGCTTTGGCACCTTGTAAATCCTTACCCTTCCAGTGTCCAAAGCAGTGGGTAATTTCAGAGTTTTCTTTTTATTCGAAAGCACAAAATCCACTGACATGCGCCTGATCCATGTCAGGGAAAGGTTTTCGAGAATATGAGCATTGCGTGCAAAATTTAATGGCGTCCCGCAAGAGCCGGTATTTAGTCCGAATAGCAGTGGAGTGTAATGTGGAAGCCCTTCAATCCCATAGCGGAAGGAATCAGTTCCCTTTGACCATCCGCCTTTACTGTAAGGCATGTGGTTTTCAAAGGAATAAACGCGATAGGGACCGGGCTGTTTCTTTAAAGCGTCAACTGTGACCAGGGGGCCGAAAACCGAACTGTCCGCCACCGGATTCTCATTATGGCCTGAGTAGTATAAATCCGCGAAAATCAACATAGCGATAAAGACCAGCACGCCGCGAACAAGTTTCGAGGACCTGCTCCGGGTCCAAAGCAAAAAGGCCGTGCTGATTAGCAGTAATATCACCAGAATCGACTGAATTATCAAAGCCTGGCGTAACTGACCATGAAACAACGTTTCGAAAGTCAATTCATCGGCCGCATTGGTCAATATCCCTTTTCCGTATGTTATAAACGCGCCGCCCCATGCAAAAACGGCCCATCCCCCCGCGCCGCATAAGCATGCCGCAAGGGACTTTTTCCACGAAAGTCCGTTCTTTGAGGCCAACGTGTCAAGAGAGGAGGCAACCAGGAATGATAAAGAGAAGGTGACGATTAAAATATAGCGAGGTGGAATTCGCATTCGGTTTAGCACCGGGATGTATTCCATAATTCCAGCGAAGGGGCCCGCGCTGCCTAATATAAACAACAGTCCAAAGGCTGTCACTACCAAATGGGCGCGGTCTCTAATCCATGTTTTGCCGACTAACACCACCGGCGCAAATATCCATGCCGCCAGTCCCAGATAAACCGCAATCTCTTTTTCGTTGTTTTCAAAAATTCGCCAGGTGTTATCCATTACCCGTCCGTTATGTTCAAAGGAGGCAAGTCGCGGCAGAAGTTCGGGCAGAATCGACTGTGAATATATAAAGGATGTGTCCATTTTTCCTTGACGAACAGAATGGGTGAGTAATTCCAAAATGGCGTAAATGGTGACAGTCGCCATTGCCGCGGCGATGATCGCCACAACGCCTCCGGCGAAAATCAGCATTATTCCATGCCTTTTTTTTCCATCAGCAATCAAGTCAACAGCCATTGCAATCAAGTAAATTCCAAAACCAATAGCGGCAATAATAGGCCCTTGCTGATGCCCTGTGTATAACATCAGTCCAAGTATGATGCCCGCGCCTAATGCCCCTGACCAACGCCGCTGTGAAAAAAAGCGGTCAAAGAATAAATACATCCAGGGTATCAGGCAGGCGGATTGAAACAACATCAGGTGAGCAATGTGAAACACCAGATATGTCGAAAACCCGTAAAACAGCGCTCCGGCTGCCGCGCTTTCGGGGCGATGGGTTTGTTTTAAATAATAATACGAGCCAAGCACCGCCAGCAGTACATGCAGGAGGACAGAAACGTTAAGCGCGATACCTGGAGAGAGAAAAGGAAAAACCAGATAGTTCAGGGGGTATAAAGGACCGAGCTGTCCTTCGGCGAAAAGTGGAAACCCGTTGCAAACGCCAGGGCACCATAATGGAAAAATTCCATTTGCAATGGCGCCAAAGAAAAACTCGCGCATCGGGGCGTTGAACCCAATAAGATCAAAGTGAAACAACACACCGGTGAAATTGGCAATTTTCCAATAGAAAACTACAATCGCGCAAAGCAGAAGCAAAGGCATCAGGCTTTCGGAGTTGATCTTTTTATTCATTAACAAGTGCTTTTACAGGTGGAACCAGAATAGGTCTTTTGTTTATAACAATAATTCTAAAAAAATTCTCTACGCTAAATCGGGTCGCCCATCCCTGACCGATTTGAATATAAATAATTTTATCATGAGATTACTCAACAGTAAACATAGGATTGGTTAAACTATAGACTTGAAAATATTAAGGGGCTAACCAAGACTGGCTAACCCCTTGTAATCCTGGTGGAGCTGGACGGGCTCGAACCGACGGCCTCCTGAATGCCATTCAGGCGCTCTTCCAACTGAGCTACAGCCCCGTGGGTGATTTTATTTAAAAGAAAGT
>CAYSHR010000556.1:0-3027 GCA_964430795.1 uncultured bacterium | reverse complement strand
TTCAAAGCGCCAAATGGCTAAATTGCAAAAACAGTACGACAACCTTGGCTTGCTGCCTTGAATGTAGATAGTAACACTATGCTTGTTCTCCTTGTTAACCCACCGATGCAAAATCCCGGAAGAATCGCGAAAAAGGTTCACCCCCCATTAAACCTTCTATACCTGGCTACCTCCTTAAAAGCTCATGGTATCGCCGTAAAAATATTGGATGGTTGCGCCGCCGATTTGACATTTGACCAACTTGTAGCCAGGATCGCGGCAAGCAAAGCGGGGCTTATCGGTTTTCCTCTTTTTTCAGATATCATCAAGGAAACCCATTCTCTGGTCCGGGCTACCAGGGTAAAGTTACCCAATACTCCCATCGTCCTGGGCGGAATACATGTGACCGCCGACACACCGGGAACCACTGAGATATTTTCTGAGGCTAACTACTTTCTGGCTGGTTACGCGGAGAAAAGCCTGCCCATCCTTGTTAGGGCAATAGAAAATAATACGGATTTCGATAATGTGCCTCGCTTGACATATCGGACCGAATCCGGGATTCAGGTTTCTCAAAACACTGATGACCTTTTTAACATTCATGACTATCCAATACCGGATCGTTCCTTTGTAAAAGAGCATTACAACCAGGGAGACTATTATCAGATATTGACCACCCGCCCTCTCGATAGCATCGTCACAAGCCGGGGTTGCCGTTATTCCTGCAAGTTCTGCTATAACGCGGTTCGCGGGGGCGTTCATCATCGCGGCGCGGAAAATATTTATGAGGAAATTTATGCCCGTTATCAGGCTGGAATCCGATTTATCGATGTTGATGATGATAATTTTACTCAGGATCGGGAAAGGGCCATGACAATTTTTTCCTGGATCATCAAGGACAAATTGGACCTTATCCTTTTTTTAAAAGCCAGACCCGACAGCGTAAATGAGGAGTTCCTGAAAAAAGCATACCAGGCCGGCGTCAGGATCATCAGCTATGGAATCGAATCCGGCGCCCAATTCATGCTTGACGCCATGAGCAAAGGGACATTGGTTGACCAAAACGCCAGGGTTATCGCGATGACAAAATCAGCGGGCATCATGGTCCATGTAGGGCATGTTATCGGTTTTCCCGGAGAGACTCCCCAGACCATATCCAAAACCATAGATTTTGTCAGGGCAGCCAAACCTTTCGCCATATCAGCCACAGTACTCAAGCCATATCCCGGGACCGCCATATTTGAAGAGGCAAAAGCCACAGGGACGCTGATAGGGAGTTGGAATCCCGCGGAACCAGGTATGCCATGGGTTAAGCTGAGCTGGACCAGATCATATCAGGACCTTTTGAAATGGCATCGCCGATTTATAATGAAAACTTATCTGCGTCCAGGATACGCGGCCGGATATTTTTATCAGATTGGTCGGAACGCCAACATGCGGTTAGCCCGTTATTTACTGGAATCACTTTGGAATCTTGGCGCGCCGGCTTAAAATTGACTGGTTGTAAAAACGCCGTGAACATGTATCATTAATTATGAAAAACCACACTGAAAGATTTCTGGCCTTAGCCCTTCTTTTTGTTTTGGCCGGTGGATTGGTTATCTATTCAAAATGGGCGCCCTTAACTGATCATCAAACCTATCTGGCGGATATTGATGTCCCTTTTTACGCTTATGTCAGACTCCACAATCCCGGGGCTTTTCCAAATGACCTTCTGGCCGACTATTCTCAGGCTATCCAGGTGGCGCCGGGAATCAAGGTAATATATTTCATTCTCACATATTTTTTAGAACCGCTGACAGTTGCCTTGTGGCTATGGGTGATATTCCTGCCCCTCACCTGTTATTTCCTTTTCCGCCTTGGTCAATCCATAGGAGGCGCCTGGTGCGGATTTCTTACCGGGAGTCTGGTCCTTGTCTCCTGCTGGGATAAAATAGGCGCTGATACGCCAGGGAGCGGCGCGGATTTTATTATGCTTTTTCTTGCGGGAATCACCTGGGCTCTTAATGATAAACGCTATGGAATTGCCGGCGTACTCCTTGTCTTATCTTCTTTTTTTCATCCGGTGCCGGTCATGATATGCCTGCTGGCTCTTGCTTTGTCCCTGGTAAGGGCTAAAGGGTTATTGGGCTTTGCCCGCCTTACCCGGATGCAAATTATCTACATTGGCGCCACTGTTATATTTTGCGTGGGTTGGAACGTCTTCAAATACGCTTTTCAGGATGTTCACGGATTTGGCGAGTTTCCTTCCCAAGAGGCTTTTTATGCCATGGCGGAATTTGGTAAAGGTGGAATTTTTCCCATGGTCACAGAAACCTTCAAGGATTGGTTTTTCAGCAATTCCGTCGGCCTTGTGATGAACGCCGGCATGATAACCTTGTTGATGACCGGTATATTTTTTATCTTTCTTAATGGAAAAGTGGCGCTACGAACAGGGCGCGGACCCTGGGTTCTGTTTATCGCGGGGCTTCTGCTTTTTATCGCCGCCACAGTGCTTATGCCCAGGCTGTTCAAACCCACCAGATATTTTTATCTGCCCTCCATGTTATTTTTAAGTTGCCTGGTTTCATATAATTTCGAGCTTCTAAAAAAGAAATTGAAAAGCAATTTATCCCAGGTCGCTTTG
Organism: uncultured bacterium; assembly: GCA_964430795.1. Classification (GTDB taxonomy): domain Bacteria; phylum Lernaellota; class Lernaellaia; order JACKCT01; family CAYSHR01; genus CAYSHR01. The sequence goes on along the minus strand of CAYSHR010000556.1, from coordinate 422 downwards.
ATGATTGGGCCGGCGTTTTTTCTTCTTCCCATTTCCCTTCCGGCTTACCAACCATATTATGTAAAGGCCCCAGATACTCCTGTTTATGATTACCTGAAAACAGTTCCGGACGATTCGGTCATTGGCGCCCATCCGGGCCTGGCAAACCATATCCCGGTTTTTTCAAAACGGAGCGTCCTTGTGACCTCGACTCTAAGCCTGCCTTTTTATTCCGATTATTACAGTAGCGTCAAAAAGCGAACCAAGGACTTTTTCAAGGCATACTATTCTCAGGATGAAAAAGAGGTCGCGCGATTATGCGAAAAATATTCCCTGACCCATCTTGTTGTTTCGAGCTATCATTTCTCTTCCGAGTATCTCAAAGAAGGGCAGCTATACTTTAATCCCTACAACAACTTTATAAAAGAACAAGCCAAATATCC
>CAYSHR010000555.1:475-3033 GCA_964430795.1 uncultured bacterium | reverse complement strand
CAGATTCATCGTCTCCTACGGCGCCCTCGTCATCGACCGCTTCATCGTCATCCACCGCGTCGTCGTCATCGACCGCGTCGTCGTCATCGACCGCGTCGTCGTCATCGACCGCGTCGTCGTCATCAGTAAAGGGGTCGCTTAGAAACCCCATGGCATCAGACATCAACTGGTTTTTAACAGCCGTGTCATAGATGGTTTCAAAAGGAAAACTTAAGTAGACGACTTTAAAGACGCCGGTGTCCGCCACCACCGCCGCGCCATAGGAGGTTGATGTATAGGTAAGATCAGTAAAGCCGCCGGAAAGGGCTGAAACGCAATCCGGCCAGTTGGCCGCGTAAATATTGTAATCAAGATAATCGAAATTAAAGGCGCCGGTTCCCGCGAATAGCCCTGACCCAACAGATGTCACATTCCCTGTTCCGCTTGAGTCGCCTTGATAGGAGGCCCGTAAATAGTTTGTAAAAAATGCTTTGTCTGATGAGGCGCCACGGTCCCACAAGTCAAAGGCGATATCCGACCCCGAGATAAACAAAGCGCCACCGTCATCGAGAAATGCCGCTAAGGCGCTTTGCTCATCATCATTGAGACTTTCATCCAAAGCGGCGTCCTCGCCTGTTATCCATACTACAACGCCGTAGTCAGATAGATCGATGGAGCCGTCTATTACCGCCTCATTGCAGGTTGAATCAAAAGACATACCGGCATTTTGTAAAGCCTTTGCATGGGCAATCACATAGTCGAATGTGTTCATTTTGTCGAGAAATCCTCGATAGATTGTGCCCCCTCCATAGTAGCTTTGGGGCACATTGGCGTTTTTGTCCAGCCGGTCGTATCCATTTACGATCAAAGCCCGGGGTCCGGCGGAAGTGGAAAATGTAAGGGTTTCAGTGGGGAAACTTTCTCCGCCGGGGTTTACAGCGGAAACCCGCACATAATTTACGCCATACATTACAGGCAATTGATATCTGGGAATGGTAATGGAGGTGGAGGTTGTTTCGATGGCATCCTTGGCGCCCTTGCCGGTTTTTCCCAGATAGACTCTGTATCCGGTGGCTCTGTCCCCGGCCAAACCTCCATTGTCCCAAGGTGGCTCGTCCCAGGAGATAGTTACGGCTGAACCTTGCCATCGTACTAAAAGCCCGTTGGGAGGCTCGGGTAAAAACTCGGGAGTCTGACCATCCCTGGCCGCGAAATAGCGCACTACCGCCTGGTAAACCGCCCTTGCCACCAGCTTGCGGAATTTCGGTTCTTTTAATTGTTCGGCATCGTTGGGCGTATCGTGAAAAGCCACCTCAAAGATCACCCCAGGTGTTTCATTGTTGTAATTGGGATTTAACTCGCCGTACCAGTTCGTATGCTCGCCTCGATCGTACCAGTTTGAATCCCAGCCCGCGCGGATATCCGAGATAATTTCATCATGTATCGCCGAGCGCAGATCCAGGCTGCCTGCCACGCCATTAAAGGCGCCGTCCCAACCACCGGAAGAATAGGCAAAGGTGGAGGTGCCGGTTCCGGGATTTGGAGCGTTGGTGTGCCAGCTCAGATAAACGCCGTCTTCCCAGCTCTCATGTTCCCATTGAACATATTTGGGCATGGTTGTGACTGTATTTGTGGCGCAAGTATCACAACCCATAAAAGGCGCGTGATACAAGCCGGACATCTCCCAACGGGGTTTGCTCGAATCCTGGTGAGTCCCGCCCCCAAATCGCACGGCGTCGGCTATAACGTATTTTGACGTGTCGCTTCCCTGGTTGGAGATAACGACTTTTCGATTGTTGCCCGAATCACCGGCTTGAAAATAATATCGCCCCAGGTCTTTCCATGTAAAGCCATCCCTTTGAAGATTTATAATCACCGGTGTTTGACCATCGGCATGGTGGATTGTAATTTGGCAGTCCTGGGACCTGTTGCTTCCATTGGTGTACCAGACATATACGTGATAAAAGCCGTCCTCAGGTATGTCGCCGATAAAAGTAGCTGTCTCTGTTTCCGTGGAGCTTACTTGAGCAGCCATATAATTGCTTCCGTAATAATCAGGTGTCGCGGTTGATGAAAACCACCCTCCTGTGGCTGAAAATCCAGTGTCGGTGTTATCGACAATTGCCATTTCCGTATTCAGGTCTCTCTCACGCACGGTATATACGCCGGCGCCGGCATTATACATATAAGGCAAAAGGTATTGAAAAACCGGTTCCGCGTTGGACAGGTCCTCAACAAGGCCGTTTGTGTTCCCTCGCTGGGTGATCCAACCATTGGAACTGTGATAATACCAGCCATGGCCGGGAGCTAAAAAGATGCTTTTTCCACTTAAAAAACCGGCGGGTCGCCCTTGACCAAAACCTGGTGGACCTCCCGTTTTTGTTCCCCTTGCCTCATAGGGTTTTTCCAGGGAAATATTTGGTTTGGCGAAGAGATCGCCTATTGGAACATGATCAACAGAAGGGTTATCCCGTGCCATTACCTTTACCGCCGGACCCTGGGAAAAAGTCATCATGGTCTTGCCAATGGCTTCCATCATGGCGTCGGTTCGCGCGCTTACTCCCTTATTAATAAAGTCT
>CAYSHR010000555.1:0-465 GCA_964430795.1 uncultured bacterium | reverse complement strand
AAAAAATCCGGGCCTGTCCTTTAGCGAATTCGATATGATCAAACACTGTACCTTCAGGAAACAAAGGCGCCGCGCCGTTAATGCCTTTTATCAACAAACGCAGGGCACCTTCATATAAAGCGTCTGGTGGAGCGTCATACAGGATGGCGTTTTCCATCAGAGTTTGATTATCGACTAAAACAGAAATCGGACCTTTATGCCCATTCATTATGAGCATATGGTCCGAATTCTCCTCTCCTTTAGCTTCGGTGAAAATCAACGTAAAAGAGATTAAAACCAGAAAGACAATTATTCTTTTCATAAAGCCCGCCTTTGGAATTTATCCTCAATATCGCAAAAGTAACTTTTGGAACAGATTGAGAATAGTCCCTTTTACTTTTGAATACAATAGATAATCGGCTTATTAGATTCTAACATTTATCATTTCAGCCATTCTTTTGGTCAACGGGCAGCGTGAACAGGTCG
>CAYSHR010000554.1:0-3037 GCA_964430795.1 uncultured bacterium | reverse complement strand
TTTTGGTTTCCAGTTTAGGAATGAGCAATTTTTCGCGAGGTCAAGGAAATCAAGGGTTTGAGCGGAGGCGTAGTAATCGTTCAGTTACAAGGGGGCTTTTGGGAAAAGCGGGGACATGTACTTGTTACGTGTCCCCAGGTTTTCATATTGAGATCGGGGTACACGATCCCCATTTCCTTAATATCATTGACAATGCAGGCCATTGTTGAGAAATAGGGTCATGTCCCCCGATCTCAAACCCTGCCACCTTGCTCCCTTGTCACTGAACGATTACGAGGCGTACTCATGTACTCCCCACTATCAAAACAGCGGATTGACGCCGAGATCGCGGAAAAGGGCCGTTCCCGGACGGAAACTACTTAGCCGACCAAAATAGGCATACCCATCATTGGCCAGATAAACATAGTGAAAAAACCCAATACGATCATAAGCAGTATGCTTGCCGGCACTCCCACGATAAAGAACTCGCCGGTAGTGAACTGCTTGCTCTCGTAGGCGATGGCGTTTGGCGCGGCGCCGACCAGAAGCAGAAACGGCATGCCCGCTGTGACCAGAGAGGCGAATAGAACCACATCTGGAGATACTCCGAGATATGGCGCGATGACCAGGGCGACAGGCATTGAAATGGCAATGGCCGCGACGTTCATAATAACGTTAGTCATAATCAAGACGAAAAAGGCGATGCCCATTACAAATACAAACCAATGAGCGTTCTGGAACATGACAAGCCAGTTGATTGCCATCCACTCGGCGGCGCCGGTTTGCCACAGGCAGAAGCCGATGCTCATGGCGCCGCCGAAAAGCAATACTATGTTCCAGGGGATCTTCTCAAGGTCTTCCAGGGAAAGAATGCGAAAGAGGAAAAAGAGAATTGTTGTTGTCAGAATCACCGCGCTTTTATTGAGAAAAAGAAGCTCCGGGATAAAGGATCGCAGCCCAAGCAGGGCGATGGCGGCAAATACAATGACCAGAGTGGAGATTTCCTTTAAGGAGATAGGTCCCAACTGGGCGTAAAGCTTTTTGGATTTATCGCGCAAGCCCGGGATGGTCTTTTTTTCAGGACGGTAAACGATCATGAAATATGCCCATAGGAGAGGCACCATGATCACGCCAATGGGCGCCATGTAATAGGTCAGCCCGAAGAAGCTGATTTCCTTGCCCACGATATCTCTGTAAAACCCGAGAGCCACCGCGCCCCTGGCCGCTCCGAGCAATGTAATGATGCTTCCGGCCCCGGCGACAAAAGCCATTCCCATAAAGAGCCCTTTGCCAAAGCGCGTGGGTTTATCGCCATCGTCATATAAGGCGTAGATTGTCATCAATAGTGGGAAGATGGTGGCCGCCACCGCGGTGTGAGCCATAATCAAGGTCAAAGCGGCGGTCATGGAAAAACATCCAAGGTAAATCATGCTGGTTTTTTCACCCACCACCGCAATCATTTTGTAGGCCAGCCGTTTTGTCAGGCCGGTTTTGGTAAAGACCATACCGATGACCAGTGACCCTATGATGAACCAGACCGATGGGTCCAGGAAATCTGTGAAAGCCACCCGAGGCGCCCTTATTAAAAACATGGCTTGCACAACTCCGATGGCGATGCTGGTGATGCCGATAGGGACGACTTCAAAAACCCACCAGGTGGTGGCGAATAAGAACAGGGCAATGGCGGCCTTGCCTTTTGGAGATAGTTCAAAAACCTTGCCTTGTGGGTCGATGGCGTCAGGTAAGGCGGGAGAAAAAAAGACGATACAAAAAAGGCTGATTCCAAGAAGGGCGAAAATTACTCTTTTCCAGTTTATATCCCGGGCGATTTTTACTAATGGCGCTTTTGAATGACCAGGTCCTGCCCTGTTTCCTTGGTCTGTCGTGGGTCTGGTTTCCATCTTCTCTCCACTGCACAATGTTGGGTCAACTCAATATCCGCTTTAGCATCATTTTACTTCTTCAGATTCCAAAACAAGGCTGGAAAGCTCTCTAAAAATATCCACTGAACGAACTACGCCCACCACTCGATCATCTCTAATAACCGGAAGCAGGCTCAGGTTACGGTCCACCATCTCATATATGGCTTTTGTTATGTGATCATCATGACTTATTGTAAGTTTCACCGGAAGCATAATATCGCTGACAGGTCTTTTGGACCGGTCGAGAATTCCTTTTAGCAATTTGTCATAAGACATCTCGGAAAGGTTGGGATCAACTTCAACATCATAAAGGTTTTTTCCATAAGAAAGAGGTTTGCTAACCAGGAATTCAGGCTCCAGGCCCTTCATGATGTCACGACGCCTGGCTATACCTGTTAGTTGGTGATCTTTGTCAAAAACCAGGATTACACGAGGTAAAGTTGATTTCCCCAGGAATTCAATCTGGTGGCTTTCCATCTCCCTGATAGCTTCTTTTAGGCTTTGATTGCCATGTACGTGAGGGTAATTCTGTAAGGGAATCATAACTTCACTGATACGTTTTGTTTCCATCCTATTTGCCTTTACTTCACAAAGCCCGTTAAAATCCAAAAGGGTCAACAGTAAAACATCAATAAACGGCTCAGGTCAAGAATAAATGAGATTTTTCACTCCTCGATTGATCTGTGCCTGTAAAATCCATTTCTATAGTCAATATTTATAAGGCTTTCTCGGGCGAGGCGCGGGATGCTTTTCCTTCGGTTCACCGGGAGGGCGGGTTTTCCAGCGACGATGCAACCATACCCATTGATCGGGATATTGCTTTATCTGGTCGCAAAGAGATTTGTTCATCATCTCGGTATAGGTCTGGATATCGGCTTTCATGTCGCCGGTCCGGGGCCGCTTTAAAGGAGGGTGAATGTGCACCACGAATTTACCATCAGGGCGGCGATAATTAAAGCAGGGGTGAATATCCTTTTGGGCCATTAAAGCCAGATAGGCGACTCCCGAGGGCGTTTTTGCCGGAAACCCAAAAAAGTCGGCAAATACGCTGCGCACTTTTGTGTCCTGATCGATGAGCAAGCCAAGGAGCTCGTTGTCGGCAAAGACCTTTGTGATATCCGCCACAATGTCCTTGC
>CAYSHR010000553.1:0-3038 GCA_964430795.1 uncultured bacterium | reverse complement strand
GCCAGTTGTAAATCGAAGGGTTGGTCCACTTCCCATTGAATCGTGTATGGTGTTTTCTCATTGATTATTCGATTGTTGATAACAATATTGGCCCCCTGGGGATTAGAATCTATGGCGATTTCTCGAGAAAAGGCCTTCTTATACAGTATATTTTTCCCCTTACTGGGTATTTCGATGACTTCTTCGATGTTTCTAAACCCATCCAACAAACAGATAATCGCGTGGCTTCCAGGCGCCAATCTGCCCATACGAGTGATTTTTCCCTTATTTTCCCCGTCGATGATAATCGTCGCACCTTCGGGAATGGTTACAATCCGGAGCGCAGGAGGCTTGATAAAATCATACGCCTTTTGTGATACTGAACTATACTGAAATATCCCGTCAGTGATCAGCCAAACCAGGACAAGTACGCCCAGGATTTTTGATGTCTCCTTAACTATTCTTACATGTTTACGACCTGCATTGACGACCCTTTCCCAAACAGTTAACTGATCTTCATCAGGAGAGACATCCACCGGTTCCGGTTCGGTCGGACTCCCTGGGGCGATATCTGCATCTGGTTCCAGAAATTCGGATGCTGCTTCACGCCCTTTGACAACCGGTGCAGTCGTATCAATGGTGATTGTATCCTCTTTTTTGAAATAACTCACGTCCTCAGCAGGTTTCACCAATTCATCCGTACCGGCATAAAGATCATTCAGAAACTTCTTCAAATGATTGTGCATGTTCTTCGATTTCCGATGTTGCAAGAAATCTTCGATTTTATTAGAAAAATCACGGGAATTGATTTTACGGTTTTCAATGTTTTTGTCGGTAGCCTGGATTATGACCAATTTTAGCTCAATGGGTAGCAGGAGCTCATCGGTTTCAAATATTTTCTTGTCTATTTTACTCTCAGTGATCTTTTTGATTAATTGTTCCTTCTTATTCGCCTCAAAAAGAGGTGTACCGGTTAATACCTCATACAACACAACACCCAGAGAATAGATGTCTGATTTTGCTTCAGCTTCACCGTACCACTGCTCCGGCGCCATATATTCAGCGGTTCCAACAATTTGTCCGGGCATGGTAATCTCGCTGGTCTCACCGGACCTGGCCACTCCAAAGTCCATGAGGGTTGGCACTCCATCAGGAGATATCATTATATTGCTGGCTTTAATATCTCGATGAACAACCCCTTTCATGTGGGCAAAGTCCAGAGCGTCACAAATAAGAGCCAGGATCCTCCTGGTCTCCTTTTCGGAAAAACTCCCGAGTTTTTTTACAAGTTGATATATTGTTCCTCCCTCAAGATATTTCATTACAAAGAAATAGAGGCCGAGGTGTTCACCAACAAAATAAATCGGAACAATATTTTGATGGTCCAGCATAGCCGCCGTTTTTATCTCATCCTGGAACCTTGAGAGAATGGATTTGTCGGTGGTCATACTGGCCGGTAATAGTTTTATAGCCACATATCTGCCTGTGGCAAGGGTGGTCTCTTCAGCAAGATAAACTGTGCCCATCCCTCCGCGACCAAGAGTTTTTATTATTTTATATCGCTCAGAAAGAATTTCACCAGGTTGGATGTCTTTATACTCAAAAGCGCCTTTGCCAATCAGACTGCCGCAATGAGGGCAATCATGTGGTTCTCCCTCAATGGTTTTCTTGCAAAATGGGCAGTTTTTTTCCATAAATCCTTTACCTTGACCGAATAAGTATTACCACAATTAAAATAACCGGGCAAATCCAAACTTCAGTTCATTTTTTTAATCGGTTTTTTTGCCGATAGGCTTAAAAAACTTTGCCCTTTTTTGATTAAGTATGTTATGTTGCGCCCCGTGGAGAATTTTCCATCTATGTGTCTCTTTGAGACCTAATCCGGGGATGAGGAGAAAATGATGCGCAACTTGGCAATATTGTTTTTCGTATTGGTATTGAGTCTCTCTTTGGTTTCATCTGTTTTTGCTCAGAGTGATGACGATGATCAGGATAAAGATGATGACGATTTTGATGAATTTGATGACGATGACTCAGGCAATGAAAAAGCCGACGATGATGATGATGAAGAAGAAGAGGAAGAAGAGGAAGACCACAGCATGGCCGGCGATAATCTTTCTCGCACCAACAGCAAAAGTGAAGACGTTGGAGGTTGTGGCTGGTAGACTCTTAAAAATTCAAAAAAAAACAAACCCGAATCTCTATTCTAGGTTCGGGTTTTTTATTTTTATGTTCCAAAACGTTTATTATTCCTTATATATTGATTTTAAAAGAGATTAATTTTATTATGGTTAAAGTTGTAAAAGGTATTTTCCCAGTGCCGAGGTAGTTTTTTATGCCCGAGTCCTGGCGCTCAGACATGGCCGACTTAAAAAACCGCAAATTGATAATCATGGTGGTTTTATTCTCTTTTCTTTTCCATCTGGGATTGGCTGTGCTTTTCTGGAAAACTGAAGCCCTTAAACCATCTCTTATCAAAGATGAACCGATTTTTGTGGATGTTGTAAATGGACTGCCAAAAAGAGATTCAACATCAGGAGATATCGTTGATAAGACTCTACCCTCAAATGCAAACAGGCCCAACATAGCAAAAGTAATTGCCCAAAGAGATAATCGAGTTGAAAAGGAGACCCACAGGAGAGATATCCCGATAAATAATGACACCAGGGATATTGGCTCAAAAAGCACCGGCGGCAAATCAGTGATTGGTTCAGGAAGAGGGACTGGAAATGAAAATAATGGGAAACCAAAGATAAATTCAACAAATGACCTCATCTCTTCAGTTGGTTATAAAAGTGTGGCGGGTAAAGGCGGTAAAAGTGCAAGAACGGGCGGACGAGGCAACGTAAGCCCATATAATCCCAAGATAGGCTCCCCCGGCAACGCCATAAACATCAACACAAAAAGCTTTAAGTATGTTTCCTATTTCGCGAGTATAAAGGAAAAGATAGAATGGGCCTGGGTATATCCTCAATCCGCCCAGAGAAATGGACAGCAGGGCGTCCTTACCATTACATTTACTATACTAAGAGACGGATCATAAAAGAGCGTTAAATTGA
>CAYSHR010000552.1:0-3044 GCA_964430795.1 uncultured bacterium | reverse complement strand
CCTTGCGGGTTTTGGCCAGGGGTGCGACGCGCTATATTTCAGAGTAACCGACAAGATAAAAAATATTCCTTCCAGGCAAGGCGTTAACGGAAGCCTCGCCAATAAAAAGGTCGAGGAGAGCCACACAAAATTCCTCAAGTTCAGAGACCTTCTTCCCACAGAGATGGGTATAAGGGCTGAAGCCCCCACCCAGACCGCCATGACAACCTTGTGGCGCAAACGAAAAATGATCCTCGGCCTTATGGGCGGTAAATGCGAAAAATGCGGAACACCCCAGTTTCCGAAAATGGATATCTGCGTTAATCCAAATTGCCTGGCCGCCGGCGCCCAGGTTGATTATGAGTTTGCTGATATGCCGGCCAAGGTAAAAACTTTTACCGGAGACCTTCTGGCCGTTTCAGTAGACCCGCCATCTATTTACGGCATGGTCCAGTTCGATGACGGCGGCAGGCTAATGGCCGACTTTACCGACTGCGAGATTGATCAGGTATATGTAGGGCAGCCCCTTTCCATGTCCTTTAGAAGAAAATATGTTGATAAACAGAGAGGGTTCAGCGGTTATTTCTGGAAAGCCGTTCCTGTTCCCGGGGAAAAACCAAAAAGAAAACCGGCTGACCGGATAAACTTTAAAGGGAAGGTCGCTGTTGTAACAGGCGCCGGCGCCGGTCTTGGAAGAGTTTACGCCCTGGAGTTGGCAAAGCTTGGCGCGAAGGTGGTTGTGAATGATCTTGGCGGCGCCAGTGACGGCAGCGGAAGTTCCACAAAAGCCGCGGACAAGGTGGTCAAGCAGATAAAAGAACTTGGCGGCAAAGCTGTGCCAAACTATGACTCGGTTTCCACAGTAGAAGGCGGGCAGGGGATTATCGACACCGCGATTGACGCCTTTGGACAGGTGGATATTCTGATAAACAACGCGGGAATTTTAAGAGATAAAACTCTTGCGAAAATGACTCAGGATGAATGGAAGGCTGTTCTGGGAGTGCATCTTGACGGAGCGTATAATGTGACCCGCCCCGCTTTTATAAAGATGCGGGAAAAGGGTTACGGAAGAATCGTCTTTACCACTTCAGCCGCCGGCCTTCACGGAAACTTCGGCCAGACAAATTATTCCGCCGCGAAGCTCGGCCTGGTAGGATTCGCCAACACCCTGAAAATCGAGGGCGAGAGACATAATATCAAAGCTAACATTATCGCTCCCATTGCCCTGACGAGGCTGACAGAGGATATTTTACCGCCTGACCTCAAAGAAAAAATGGGACCGGAATTTGTAGCGCCCATGATCCTTTATCTCTGCTGGGACAAATGCGGACAGAGCGGGCAAATCTTCAACGCGGCCATGGGTTACTTCAACAGAAGCGCCATTATTACCGGTCCGGGCGCGGTAGTGGGAAAGGGCAAAAAAGTCCCCACAGTCGAGGATATCGAGAAAAGCTGGGACGCGATTAATGATATGTCCACGGTAAAGGAATATGAGAATGCCACCGTCGCTCTAGGCGCCATGCTTGAGGCATTCAATCCCAAAACAGAAAAAGCTCAGTCGGCGCCGGAAAAAGAAGGGCCGTCACCCTCCGCTGTTTTTGAGAATATGGACAAGGCTTTTCAAGTTGATAAAGCCGCGGGAGTGGATGTGGTTTTCCAGTACAAGCTTACAGGTCATGGCGGCGGAGAGTGGAACTCGGTTATTAAAGGCGGCGCCCTGGAAGTAAATGAGGGGCGTCACGCCGACCCCACCACCACCATAATTATGGACGCCCAGGATTTTATTGACATGATTGGCGGTAAGAAAAACGCCATGCAGCTTTATACGTCAGGCAAGTTAAAAATCGAAGGGGACCTTATGAAGTCCCAACTTATTGAAAAGCTGTTCAAGTTTTAACTTATAAATCCGGTTTGTAAAAGTTAACCGCGAACTCTTGGAGGAGTAAAGATGGCCACGGGAATCAAAGATAAGGTGGCGATAATCGGAATGGGATGCACCAGGTTTGGCGAGCGCTGGGATGTTGGCGGCGAGGAGCTGATGGTGGAGGCTTTTACAGAAGCTGTAAAAGACGCGGGGATAGACCGGGAAGATATTGAGGCGGCGTGGGTTGGAACCTGTATTGAAGAGGTGAATATCGGCAAGAGCGCCATCGCCACTTCCAGCACTCTCAGGTTGCCCCGAATACCTGTCACCAGGGTCGAGAACTACTGCGCCAGCGGAACCGAATCATTTAGAGGCGCGGTATATGGAGTGGCTTCGGGCGCCTATGACATCTGCCTTGCCATGGGTGTCGAGAAATTGAAGGACACCGGTTACGGCGGCTTGCCAAACCCCGGATCAAACGCCGGCTCTTTAAACTTTCTCTGGTTTCCAAACATCTCCGCGCCTGGAGTTTTCGCCCAGTTGGCATCGGCATATGGCGCGAAATACAACATTTCCGACCAGGATTTAAAAAGGGCTATCGCCCAGGTTTCGGTTAAGAGCCATGACAACGGCCTTAAAAATCCCAAAGCTCATCTACGGAAAAAAGTTACCATTGACCAGGTAATGGCCTCCCCCATTATCGCCCATCCTTTAGGACTGTTTGATTGTTGCGGGGTTTCAGACGGCGCCGCGTGCGCTATTGTCACCACCGTTGAAAAAGCAAAGGAGATGGGCTTTAAGGATTTTGTGACAGTAAAGGCTCTCCAGTTGGCTCTTAGCAGCGGCGAAGAGGCGGCATACAACGAATGGGACGGCGATCATTTTATGACCACGGACAAATGCAGCTCAGTGGTTTACAAAGAGGCCGGAATCACAAACCCTAGAGAAGAGATTTCCATGATGGAGGTCCACGATTGCTTTTCCATTACGGAACTTGTGACCATGGAAGACCTCCACATTTCAAAAAGAGGAGAGGCTGTCAAGGATGTGATGGATGGGTTTTATAATCACGATGGAGGCGTGCCATGCCAGATTGACGGCGGCCTAAAATGCTTTGGCCACCCCATAGGCGCGTCGGGCCTTCGAATGAAAAACGAGAAGTATCTCCAACTTCATGGCCGCGCGGATAAGAGACAACACG
>CAYSHR010000551.1:0-3045 GCA_964430795.1 uncultured bacterium | reverse complement strand
AACGACTCAAAAAATACTAAATCATCACCAGAATGCATTGGATAAAATAAATATTTATTTAGAAAAACAACAAGACCAGGATTTAACCAGTAACTTAAAACAGGATGTTTTAGAAGATGATGAATTTGAAGATATTGCTGAGGATTTAACTCTTGGTAAAAAAAGAAAGGTTCTCTTATCGGATATTGATAAAGCAGGCAACCTTCATAACTATAAAGCAGATATTAAAAAAGATATTGAAGCGCTTGAGTCATTAATCAATAATCTGGAAAAATTTCAAAAAACCATAAAAAATGAAACAGCAGGTAATAAAAACCATAAAAGCAAAGATGATAAACTTCAATCTTTGATTGAAGAAATCAAAGAAAAAAGAAAATCAGGGTATAATAATGACAACCAGAAAGTTGTAATATTTACAGTTTACAAAGACACAGCATTCTATCTATTTGACCAGCTTAAACAAAGAGGCTTTACACAGATGGCTGTTGTCAGCGGAGATGTTTCTAAAACGGATTCTTCCGAACAGGAAACAAAATTGTTCGAACCGATCCTTGAAAGATTTGCCCCTTTCACTAAATTATTTAACGAAAAAGAATGGGACTTTACACCTGGTGAAAATAATCTTTCTAAAGTGGAACAATACAAACAGTGGGTAGGATGGGCAGCAGAGAATAATAAGAAGGTTCATTCTAAAATAAAAACACCCATAAATATCCTCATCGCTACCGATGTTTTAAGTGAAGGTCAGAATTTGCAGGATTGTGATATGGTCATTAATTATGACATACACTGGAATCCGGTCAGAATTATTCAAAGGTTTGGGCGTATTGACCGGCTTGGCTCACCAAATGAAGAAATATACGGCATAAATTATTGGCCTTCGGATAATATAAACAATTATCTGAATCTAAAAGGCAGGATTGAAGAGCGCATGACAATGATGAAACTTGCCGGGTCAGAGGTCAATCTTGAATTTTCAGACAGTTTTAAAGAAATGGCATCAGATGATGACTTTGAAGACAAACTGAATAAAAAAATGCTGTTGCAGATGCAAACTTCATGGGATGAGATTGAAAAAAATGATTCGGGCCTTGGTTTTGATAATTTATCTCTTGAAGACTTTCGTCAAGACCTGCTTGAAGAACTTCAAAAAGATGAAAAATATTACAAAAAAATGCCCAAAGGTGTTTATACCGGTTTTAAAGCCAATCAATCCGTCTGCCCGGAGACGGGAATTATAGCCCTGCTTGGATATCCTTCCAAACCACCCAAAGTATTAGACCATGAATATCAAATCTATGACTTGATCTACATAAATAAAAATGGAAAACAGGTGCTGCTGAATCAAAAAGAGGTATTAGATGCACTTTCCGAGCATAAGGAAGAACCTCGATTTGTCCCGGAGAAAATCGAAAGAGGAGAAGAAACCGAAATAAAAAAGCTTGTAGACGCTCTGAGAAAGTGGATTGATTCACAATCCAGTGAAGCGGATATCCAGGAGGACGGCTCTATCAAAAAACGGGCAGGCGCAGAAACAAAAGATATCCTTGCTAAATTGAAGACAGGCGAAAGCTCGGCAGTAGAGCGGGTAAAGAAAAATACAAGCGTAAGTGAAAAGTATAGATTACAAAATTTCGATCTAATCACATGGTTTCTGGTTAATTGCGAATAATGAACTGTGAATGAGGGAAAGATGAATTTAGACTATTTTAAAGAACAAGATAGATTTTATAAAGGGCTTCAAACCCTTTTTAATTCCTTGAATATTCCTGTTAATTATATTGATGACAAGCCTTTAAGACCACAGGATATTTTATCAAAAACCTATAAGGATACAAACCCTGCATATCAGCTTATGAGCGATGTCTATATCCTTGGCATGGTGGATGACAAGGCTTTCTCCAATTCTAAAAGTACAGATATTTTTGAAAAAAAAAATAAGGAAAAAGGTTATGACGGGATTTTGATTTTTGGTGTTACGCTGACAGACAGAAAAAAGGGTCTCTTACCAACCCGGACACAACTTGCAGAAATCACACGAGCCTTTAACCGCGAGTTTTATTACACGCCTGTTGTTGTTGTTTTTCGGTATGACAATTATATATCCCTTGCCAATGCTGAAAGACAAAAATACAAACAGGAGTGGAGAGAAGGTGAAAAGGCAGGCAAGGTTTCCATTCTGCGTGATATTGAAATAGAAAATCCGCACACCGGCCACCTGAAAATACTTGAAGAATTAAAAATTACCAGGTCAGGCAAAAAAGGAATCAATTCGTTTGAAGGGCTTTATCAATACTGGCAGGAAGTGTTCAGTGTTAATCTTCTTAATAAAAAGTTTTATTCCGAATTGTCCAATTGGTATTTCTGGGCAATTAAGCATGTGAAATTTCCAGCCGAATCTCAGTATGTTGATGATAAAAATCAGCAATATAAGGCTCAAAGTGTTATCCGCCTGCTCACCCGTCTTTTGTTTGTCTGGTTTATCAAAGAAAAAAAACTGATACCCGAAGAATTGTTCGATTTAGAAACGCTTCAAAAAAACATTCTTAAAAAAATATCGCCTTTTAATGAGAAAGATTCTTTATTCAAAGAAGCAAACAAAGAAAGCATCTATTATAAAGCCATTCTGCAGAATCTCTTTTTTGCCACGCTTAATTGTCCGGTAAAACCGGACAGCCAGGATGCCAGAGAGCGGGGTTTCAGAGGTGATGAAAGTTTTGGAAAACATCGTGGTATTGATTACCTGATGCGGTATAAAAAATATTTTAAAGACCCGGATGCCTTCCTTGAAATGGCCAACAAAGTTGTCCCATTTTTAAATGGCGGGCTTTTTGAATGCCTTGATGATAAAGACAAGAAAATCTATATAGACGGCTTTTCCGATAATATGAGAAAAACATATGGAAAGATTAACGACCTGATTGTCCCTGATTATCTCTTTTTTGGCAGCGAAGAAACAACCGATTTAAGCTCTGATTACGGAACAAAAACCAAAGGCACAAAAGAGGCTGCGGTAAAAGGCTTAATCAATATTTTAAAATCCTA
>CAYSHR010000550.1:0-3045 GCA_964430795.1 uncultured bacterium | reverse complement strand
GGTGCCGAAGGCGCTGAAGACGTTGACATGGACTACACTGATATGGACTACGGCCTGGCTGTAGGCATAAACGTATTTTTCTAAAACTCGATTATTTGTATTAGTAAAAGGCCGGCTTTTCGCCGGCCTTTTTTTGTTTGTGCGGCGAAGGGGGCAAATTCCGACCAGGGGATGTCAATCCAAATCGCGAAGCCCTGGATGGTTCGGTAAAGACATGTCATCGGGCATGACGCTAATTTATTGGCTTCGGAGACTGGCCGGCTTCAATATGTTAAAAGGAAGCGATAACTTTATCGATTTTTGGGGGGAGCTCTTTTGAGAGCAAATCAAGATCATCCAGGGTAAAACCCATCTCATCAAAGGATTTTTCTCCCAGAGGATTAATTGATTCATAGGTAACATAGCCCATCTTGTTCATGTGCATGGCAAGAAGGTCCGCCACGTGAACCAGCCTCGCGGCTCTAACGGATTCGGTTGCTTCATTATACTTGTGATGGTTCCTGATTGTGTCTTTCTAAAGAGTGGGAAACTTCCAGGCTGTTCCCATCAATGCGCCTACATCTTGATGAAAATCCATGAGAATCTCGTCAACCATCTCATTTGAATAGATGACTTGCCCGTTATGTTTATTATAGAATTCCTCAAGGGTAACAAGAAGAAGGGGTTTGCCGATATCGTGAAGCATTCCACACAGGAAAGCGTATCCCGCGTTCAGGTTCTTCATTTTAGCAAGATATTTCGAAATATAGCCAACAGCAAGGGAGTGCTCCCACAGATACTTCATTCTCTTGGCGAACAGTTTTGACCTGAAAACCTTTTCCCCCATGGCAATTGAAAACACAATGTCATAGAGGGCTTTCATTCCAATAGTCAACACCGCCTTCTTTACGGATTTGATTTCAAATCCACGGCTGTAAACAGGGCTATTGGCTACCCGCACAATTCTGGCGGTAAGCTCCTGGTCCTTGTTCACGATCTTGCCAATGTCCTGGACAGCGATATTGGGGTCATTGATTATACCCATGACCCTCTGGGCTACATGAGGCAAAATGGGTACATTTAGATCATCAGCGCTTACTTTGCGGCTTATATAAGTGCGAATAACCTTTTCCAAATTCTCTTGTGAGATTACTTTCTGTTCCATATTTCTCTTTTCGTTGGAAACAGGAAAAATCTTTAGCCTCTTTGGTGAAATTTTTTGATATTTAACAAACGATGAAGATATTTGTCATTTTTTTACGCAAAATCATCAGTTTGACCAAAAAGTACGAATGGGTTATTGTTCCTCAGACAAAAAGGGATATGGAGAAAGCTTTAGCCGGATTTGTCAGGGAGAACCATGGCCGGCCGTCAACTTTTTAATAAACGCGTATTATTTATGACCGGCAAAGGTGGCGTGGGCAAGACCACCATTTCCGCCGCGGTGGCATACGCGGCAAGAGACAGAGGTCTGAAAGTCTGCCTTATAGAAGTAGGGCAGTCGCCAAATCTGCCTTATATTTTTGACCGCGAAATCCCTGTCTATAAAGAAGTGACAGTGGACCAGGGCATTACTGCTTTTTCCCTTGATCCTTTTATGGCTCTTCGTGAATATGTCATAAAAATGGCAAAAGTGAAAAAAGTAGCTGACTGGCTGTTGAACAATCAGGTCATGCAGTACCTTACCCAGGCGGCGCCGGGCTGGAAAGAACTTATCACCCTTGGGAAAATCTGGCATGTGGAAACCCAGACCATCGGCTATAAAAAGAGACCTAAGTATGATCTGATTATTGTTGACGCGCCGGCTACAGGGCATGGCATTACTTTTCTCAAAGTGCCGGCGGTTATCCTTGATGTATTAAAATTCGGACCATTGCGACAGCAGACTTTCGAGGTCCAGAAAATGCTTCTCGATCCTGGCAGAACCATGTTGAACATTGTAACCCTGCCAGAAGAGATGCCGGTAAATGAGGCGATCTTTATGAACCGGGTCGCAAAAGAATCCCTTAATATTCCAACGGGATTTATTTTTTTAAACAGCATGTTCCCACCTCTTTTGGACCGGAATGAAAAGAAGAACTACAACATGTTCAAAAAGGATAGGAAGTCGGTGGAAAAACTGGAATCGCTTTTTGATGACAAGGGCAAGGCTCTTTTTGCCGCGGCTTTAGAAAGAGAGAAAAGGGCTGCCCTGTCTGCCCATTACCAGGATGTAATTCTGGAGAAAATCGGCCCTCCGGTTATTTCAATACCACATTTATATACAGGGCGTCTTGACAAGGAAGCCGTAATAAAAATCTCGAAGATAATCGGCGACGCGGCCAATGAAATGGAGATGGAGGCTCCGGCTTGACCATAGAGAAGCTTATTAAAGAAAAGAAAATAATCATCTGTTGCGGGTCAGGCGGCGTTGGAAAAACCACGGTGAGCGCCGCTATCGCCCTAAAAGCCGCCATCTCAGGCAAAAAAGCCCTGGTTTGCACCATCGACCCGGCAAAACGGTTGGCCGATTCATTGGGTTTGAAACAGTTGGGCAACAAAGAGAGTAAAATTCCAGACACGGTTTTTTCAGATGCCGGGATAAAGGTAAAAGGCCAGTTGTGGGGAATGATGCTTGACTCAAAACGGACCTTTGACGAGCTTATTGAGAGAATCTCCCCAACAGAGGAATCAAAAGATAGAATATTGGCAAACCACTATTATCAGAACATCAGCACCGCCCTTGCCGGAAGCCAGGAATTTTCCGCCATGGAAAAACTTTATGAGCTTTGGGAGAATGGCGAGTATGACCTCATTGTACTGGATACACCGCCGACAAAGCACGCTCTTGATTTTCTCGACGCTCCGGGTAGATTAACAGCTTTTCTTGATGGAAAAGTAGCCCAGTGGTTTATCAAGCCTTATCTTATGGCCGGGAAAATGGGGTTCAAATTTGTTCATCGTTCCGCGGGGCTTCTTTTTAAAATGCTGGAAAAAGCCACCGGGTATCAGACCATGGCCGACATGACGGAATTTTTTCTGGCTTTCGAGGGGCTTTACGATGGCTTTAAGACAAGGGCAAAGAAA
>CAYSHR010000549.1:0-3056 GCA_964430795.1 uncultured bacterium | reverse complement strand
GGATGACCTTAGAAACCATTACCAGGGGTATACATTGATGGTGGCTGAGATCGGAATTCCATCAAGCCAGGGCACAGCGCACTGGGCTGAGTCCGGCATGCACCACGGCGGCCTCAATGAAATCGACGCCGGATACGAAATTTTGCGATCCCTGAAAACCATCATGGAGGCCGATCTTAACGGCGCCATGATCTTTTCCATTATCGATGAGTGGTTTAAACGAGCGTGGGTAGTTGACGAAGTTGATTTTCCTACTGAAAGAAGGATGTTCTGGCACAATGTAATGAGCCCTGAGCAGAATTTCGGCCTTATCGCTTTGCATCCTGGTGAGGATGGCGATTTTCACACTATTGACGGAAAAGATGATGATTGGGACACTGGGCCCCTGGCTCAAAAAAGCTCCGGCCTCCTCCAGGAATTTGATTCCTACGATGACATGAGAAAGATCAAAAGTCTGAGGGTGGATCACGACGAAGGCCATCTCCACCTTCTGTTAAACATTGAAGATCTCGATCCGGATGATAATAATCAGGTCGATTGGGACAAGGTGGATTACTGGCTTGCCTTTGATACCATCGACCCGGCCAGAGGTGATTCCAGGCTGGATATAAAAGGAGTGATTAAAGTAAAAAGGCGGACGGAATTTATCTTGAAGGTAAGTTCCGATAGCGATGTAAAGCTATATGTTGATAAACCATATGATCTTTATGGCTTGTGGCAGGGATTTAGAGAAAATTGGCAGAAATACAAAACAGTGGCAAATGATAACGGGAATTTTAACATTGTCCGCACTATTGTAAACGCCGAATACCCTTATGAGGATGAGATATTGGGAGAGCAGCTTGATCAGATAACCGGAGAACTGCCTACCGGTCGCCAGGAGGACAACTCCTTTTCCAACTTCTGGTATTCAAAATCAGGAAATTTCCTGGAAATCAGAATCCCATGGAACCTTCTGAACTTCACCGATCCGTCCCTTAGAAGCGTTGTTGATGGAGATGGGATTGAGACATCGGTTACAACTTCCCAGTCTGTTTCTATAGGAATCGCGGCCATCAGCCTTTTTGAAGAGACAGAGGGTGAGACTGATGTGATAGTAGCCGACACTCTGCCCCACGGAGAAGCTTCAGGGGAATCATGGTTGATTCCATCTGAAGGATGGGCGGACTATACTTGGAACACCTGGGAGGTTCCCACCTATCATGAGTATAAAAAGGAATCCTATTATATTGTCAGAGAGTATCTTGACACTGTAGTCCCTGACTCCGGCAAACTGGATTAGCCAATGGTCCCAAGAGGAAGTAACATGAAAAAGCTCACATTAATTTTTACCATTGCCGTGATTCTTATTGCCCTACTTATCACCCCTGTTTTCGCTGCGGATGTAAACGGCTGGGTTCTTCTACTTCATGGCGGCAGCGTGGGGGCGGACCATGTTTTTTTTGAAATCGCAAAAGACATCATGGACCTCCAGCTTATAGAAGAAGTACATATCGCTTCTGTAAACGACACCCAGATCCTGACAAATTCCGGTGTCGGGAAATACGCGGTAATTATTTTTTCCGATTACACGGCTTATCAAAGCATGGAAACCGCGAAAAAGCAGGTGATTGATAATTATTGCCTTCAATACAGCGTTGGCCAGTTGTTCCTGTTCGTAGACCAGGGCACGTCTATAAACGAAGGGCAGGTAACAGCCGGCTCCACAACAACCTTGATTAACCAGCAAGTCAATTCAGAAAGCCCGGTTTTATATGTAACAAAGGATGGTGGAACAATAACCGGCGACATTCCCGGCACAGGGCGTCTGCTTATTCCAGCAACAAAGACAGAAGGATATGAAGCCATCGCCTCTGCCGGTGACGGCGCCATTACAGCCGCCAATGTCCTTCTGGACAAAGGAGAATTTGACGGAATAAAGAGGATATTTTTCGGCTCGGACTTTATCGAATTCTGGCTCCATGATCTTCTTTTTGTAGACAGCCTCAGATACCTTGCTCCTGTGGATATGGGTATATCCATCGTAAGATACTTCAGCATCGATATTGACGATATTTTCCAGCCGAATGACTGGGGAGATCAAAGCGGACGCACTGTGAAAATCCAACAGGAAGATGTGTTCGCCCTGCTCGATACCGCCGATGTTTTAAGCCAATACACCACTGATCCTTTTAAGTGGAGCATGGGTTTTAACTGCGGCTGGTATGGAACCCAGGCCGGAGGACCTGAATACAATGATCTGGAGGGAGACCAGGCATTGGTGTTTAACGGGCATGAGTTTTACTGGTTCGATCACCTTCCCGAACACCAGCGGGCGTCGGAATATAATCAAAGTGAGATCGAATCTCTTTTTGAGGAATCAACTCAATTCGCAGTGGATACCGGCCTTGATATCCATATGACCCAGTATATTTTGCCCCCTTACAATGACGGAATTTACCCTGTTTATGATCCCCTTTACGACGCTATGCTCAATTTTGATTATAAATACACAGCCAGTAACTGGTTTGAAGAGGGAATAATATACAAAGGTGTGAGAATCGCGCCCAGGCATTCGGCTGGAATTTATTCCCAGCAATACAGTTTCTCCCAGTTAAGCCGGAGCGAGATTGATGAAACTATTGAAGGCGGTCCTCTTTTCTTCAGGATTTTTCACACCCAGGTTACTTTCTTCTGGACTCATCAATCAAATTTCGCCAGAGACCGGATTGGAAATTACCTGTTTGAAAATCTCTTTGCCTTTTTCGACAAATGGACAAACTACCAATTCGAGTCCGGCGTCAACGACTTTCTTGTAAACAAGTATTTTGAAATTTATTTTGATATGGATTTTCCCGATGACGATGATGATGATGATTCAGCCGGCGACGATGACGACAATCAGCCTGTGCCTCACGATGATGACGACGACCAGACTCCTCCTGATGACTCCGACGGCTCAGGGGATGACAACGACGACCAGGGCGGCGCCTGCTGCGGCTGATTTTTCATCCTATTGACCAACCTCGAAATTCTACTCAAAGGTATAATCTATCACCTGATCTTCTGTAATGCTT
>CAYSHR010000548.1:0-3060 GCA_964430795.1 uncultured bacterium | reverse complement strand
TCTGTTTCGCATCAATATTAGAAAAAGATATCGCCTTTGAAAAGCCATTTATAATCGGCGCCACATCAGGGGTTTCACCTTCAAACTTAATGGAGATATTCGCGATTTTATCCTCATGATAAATGGTGCCGTCCACATATGACGTCTCCTGGTTTTCCCTTATGTAAACCCTCCACACCTGCCCCTTGTTCTGATCGCCGACAATACAGACTTTACCAAGGGTGGAATTCTTTACAGCGTCGGAGAGGTCTCCTCTTAATCTGGCGGCCAACCCCTCTCTTATTGCCCAATATGGATTGAGAGAAATGCCGTCAGAGTCCGGACCCCTGGCAAAAACCTCAAAAATTCGATATCCGGGCAAGCCTTTTCTTGAAAGAAGAGATTGGGGAAATCCAATATCTCTATTTTCAACAAAAAAGTATTTTGAGTCGGAAATGGAGACATCCATTTTTGTGTCGGGATTTTCGCCATAATAATGGAGGGACAAATCCACCGGCGTTGCCCCTTTAAGGCTATATTTACTCACCTCAAAAGGAACCATGGCGACAAACTCATTTAAAATAACTCGAAACGATTTACCAAAAGGAAGGGGTTCCTGTTTTGGAATAGGACTTGGATCAAGAAGGCTGTAAAGATTCTCTCTGGCCAGAAAATATCCGGCAACATTTGACCCCAGGAAAAGGGCGAGGATTAATAGAATCGGCAACCATCTTTTTTTAAATCGATTTCTCTCCTTAAACATCAATTATTCCCAGCGGTCCACCTTTCCATCACCGTCAATATCAAATCCGGTACGAGCGTATTTTCCCTCTTTTGTATAGCTTTCAAACTTTTCGAAAAGACCATCCTTATTGGTGTCATACTCAATCCATCTTCTTTTTCCGCTAAGATGATAGAAAATCCTCTTCTCAGGCCATCCATCCCCATCTTCGTCGGAATCCTCCCTGATAGTGGCGCCCTTTGATGATAAAAACAGCTTTCTCTCAACAACGCCGTCGCCATCAGCATCAATGCCTCTGGCCACGATCTGTTTCTGTCGATTATAGAATATATAGGTGTCCATAAACCCTTTTGCCTTTGAATCAAATGCCTCAAGGTGAACCCTGCCATCACTATCATATTGGTAGTGCTTTTCGAAGACGCCATCCTCATTATCATCAAGGTATGTATAAAGGAGCTTTCCAGGAGCGGAATAGATTTCATACTTGGTTGTCAAAAGGGGGTCCGCTCCTTCCAGATGGCGAGCCATCCTTAAAACACCGCCCCTGTAAAACTCCACTTTTTCAAAATCTTCGTCTCCATCGTTATCAAAAGTAACTTTGGTGACATGTTGGTTGCTGTCAAGGTATGAGACTTTCTCGGCCTTTCCATCACCATCCAGGTCTTCTTTTATCCAGTCGATCATTCCAAGATTATTGAGGTGTTCCCACCTGTCAATTATACCGTCCTGGTTTTTATCAATAAGCCTGGGGTTTTCGGATTTTTCCACCACAGTCCCATCATCGCCGTCGTTGCCATTGAAAATCGAATAAAGAAGAGAAACAACAAGTAAAAAAGAGATTACTGAAACAGCGATCAAAAGGTAGTTTTTAGGAATGGGAAGATTATCGAATCTTGAAGAGCTGGGCTTATCCTTTTTGCGCAATTTATTGAATTTTCGAATTGAGAGACCGCAGCTTTCGCATTTCTGATCTGAAAGATGGAGGTTTGATCCACATTCGGGACAGTCGATTACAAAGGGCTTTGAACATTTTACACAATAATCATAACCGTAGTTCCGCTCACCGCAGTTTTTGCAGACTACCCCTTTAAGTATGGGAGTGTGCTTGTTTGGACCCGGCGCCAGGACCGCGCCGCAGAAATTGCAATCTGTGGAATCAAATGGTATTTCACCCTTGCACAAGGGGCATAAAATTAAATTATCGCTCATAACCGAATCTCAAAATACAAAATATATTTTCCATTCTTACAGCCGAAATCGTTATATCCAACAGAACAATGATGCTCACGTCTCAATAAAAAGGCAAAGGGCTGCCAACAGCTCTTAATTTTATGTTGGTGGGAATCAGCAATGGTATGTCCCAACCAACAAGGGGCACTTCAAAGTTTCCCTTGATCAATGTGGCGCCTGATATATCCGCCACCATTTTTCCATCTTTGGAAAAGGTAAGTATTCCTTTTGTTGACAATTCAAGATTGTTCCGGAGCATATCATTATACGCGTTATTCTCGACATTAAAGAGGGTTTTCAAATTGATGTTCATCTGAGCCTGACCGCCGCTTCCCTTTGAAATATCCGCTGATCCGGTCTGGATAACATCAATGGTGATAAGCCCCATTGGTTCAAAAAGCCCGTCAGGAGCGGCCTTGGATTTAAAAAGGGAGGCGTTTATTGAGGTGCCGTTCAGATAAGCGCCATCATTGATATCCACACCAACAAATGGGACGGAATTTTCATCATAATCAAGACCTTTAACCCAGGTTATCATATGACCGCCAACATAGCTGGGCTCCTTGAAAAGGTCGAGAACCGGGACGTTCATCTTTATGGAGTTGGTTTCCGTGCCGGTTTCATTGCCGTCAACATACCCGGAACCATCGGTGTCCACCAAGGGATCGAGTTTCAAGGCCAAAAGAACATACCCGTTTTCCGCGCCGGCCCTGAATTCAAAAAACACCTGGGAAAACCCTTCGCCTCCTCCTGGAATCCTATCACCGTCAAGGTCCAGGGCCAGACCATAGAAATTGGTGATCCGATCGGAAATAGTGACCCTGTATGTATGCCCTTTCTCCCACAGATCATTGGGTTCAAAGACCAGATAAGAGCCATGAAAATATATGGCGCCTCTTATGTTTTCATTGCCCGCGCTTTTATCCACTACGCTAAAAGTGTCCCCCAGGCGAATGGAGGTCCGGTCCATAACCTGGTTGAAGCAGATGATGACAGGGAATTGGGCGGGCACATCAACCGCGTCGTAAATCCCAGGATGCACAGTGGTGACCAAGGGGGGGTTGTCCTCCAGTTCACTAGCCTCATCCGTGCCGGTCCTGAACTTAATG
>CAYSHR010000547.1:0-3065 GCA_964430795.1 uncultured bacterium | reverse complement strand
GAATTGATAAAACCATCCCAGGCGTTGATGACGGGAGCTATTTGAAATCGCGATTTAATTGATGATGAAGAAACTATAGGTATTCTATCTTCTCCACTACATATTCTCTAATGCCGCCCGGCGCTTGAAAAGAAATATCATCATCTTCCTTTTTCCCAATCAACGCTCTGGAAATAGGAGATCTTATAGAGATTTTATTTTTTTTAATATCAGCTTCACTCTCGCCGACAATCTGATACTTAACGGATTTATCAGCGTTAATGTCAAAGAGAGTGACAGTGGCGCCAAAAATAATTTTATCCGAACTGATTTTGGAAGGATTGATAACCTCGGCTCTGGCCAGCTTATCCTGAAAAAGAGATATTCTTGCTTCAATAAGCCCCTGTCTATCTTTTGCTGCGTCGTATTCAGCGTTTTCCGAGAGGTCTCCATGTTCACGAGCTTCCTCGATTGCCGCCACAACATCCGGGCGTTCCACCGAAATCAGACGCTTCAATTCAGTTTTGATCATCTGTTGCCCTAATTCGGTCATTGGTTCTTTTTCTTCCATCTTCATGGGCTCCTTCTCAATTTTTCAACTCCACTATCCGGCAGAGAAGCGATAATATGTCTTTTTTTACAATATTTGTAAAGAGCTTATGTCAAGAGAGCTTATGTTAAAAAAACATGGCAAATTATTCCTTACCTGGTCGATAGTCAATCATCTGGAGATGCCCTTTAATAAACAAAGGAAGCTCTTTCTTCTGCTCTTGGGGAGCAAGGAGAATAAAGTCGATATCTTTTACTTTTTCAAGATAGGGATGGTCAAGGCGCCCAAACCATATGGCGCCCACCGCGCCTCCGGCTAAAATATACGGTCTGACATTTTCGGGCAAACCTTCCATCAGTTGGTCAAATTGTTCCAATGTTAGTTGGTTTGACGAATAAAGCCCTGTTCCCACGCCGAAATGACAGTAGGGCAGATATATTTCTTCCAACGCGGCGCATTTGTCCAGAGCCACCTGAATGCTGGAAACATGATCGAGGCCATATTTTATCCCCGCGCCAAAATAAAAAGAAGCGAGGTTGATTCCATCCAGTTTTGAGGCGATTTTGTCAAGCTCATCAGGCACTCTGCCCCATTTTGAACCGATCTCCATAAATATGACTTTTTTCTCACCCTCAAAAGTTGATTCCAATCGCCAGGCCTGGCTTTTATTAAAATCAAGGAGCCCTAATTGTCCGACAAATCCAAGGAGAGCCATTGCCGCCACAGGAATAATCGCGGCGACTTTGCTTTTTTCCCATAGCTTCCCTGCAGCCAGTCCGCAAATCCAGATCATGGCCGGGAGCATAACAAATATGTGAACGTGGCTTTCCGGATCTCTGGTGCCCCATTGGGGTTTGAACAGACCATATTCGCTAAAACTGTATATCAGCCCATAGGCGAAAAAATAGACTACAGGTACAAGAGGCGCCAGAGGGGTTCTGCTCTTGACCCTTTGATTTTTTGGCAGGATGGCGCCAAGCCCGGTAAAGATGTTTTTTCTGTAGAGAATGAAAAAAGCCATAAGTAAAAATAGAAACATAAAATAGAACAGGTAACTAAGGACCCTGGTAAGGGAGACATCGCCTATAAGCAGGTGCAGGGATCTTGGTATATCCTCTCCAAAAAGCTCCATCATTCTTTTGGCTATCCTCAGAAATTTGTTTCCCTGGGCAGGGTGTACAAGTCCATCGGCAAATCTGGATATGCCCCAGAAATGGTGAGTCGCGTTGTAGATAATCCATGGAGAGAAACCGATAACGGCAGAGGTTGCCAGAGCGGCGAACTTCTTTGAAAAAAATATTTCCCATTTTGTCAGGTAGATAAAGATTGCGGATACAAAAACCGTGACAAGAAAGCCATAGTGGATCCAGACGCCGATGCCGAAGAAAAATCCAAGAAGAATATAGCGCTGCCAACTCTCCTTCTGTTCAAATAGTATTGTGTGAAGAAGATAGAAAGTGAGCACTGAGAGCATGGCGGTTTCAGCGTAATTGCCCCATGGGATAAAGGTGATCTGAATAATATAAGGCGCCGCGAATATCCATAGAATCGCGGTGATTATGGCGCCGGGCCAACCTGACAGTTTTTTATTCCATAAAACGGAAAACAACGCCAACAAGAGGGCTGTGGTCAGGGCCATGATTTTAAGCCCCAGATATGGTTTTTGAAAAACCCACATAAAGGGGATGGCCAGGATTCCGAAAAGCAGGGTGCCCCCTTCATAATCTCCGGGCTGATGTTCAAGAATGGGCAGCTTTCTGTCGTGCATCAAAAGCACGGATATTGATCCGGTTTTCGCCTCCTCTTCATCATAAACGTATTGAGAATAGAGGAGGAAAACGATTCGCCATAAAATAAAAATGAGGATGAATATACCCAGAGCGACCTTGGAGCTAAACTTCATGGTTTGCTCGAGGGCAATTTGCTTCCAGGACTGCCTTTTTCAAAAACCACATCCTTCCCATTTTTGGAAAAGGCGTTTCCAAAGACTCTGCCCTGGGATGATCCCGTGATAAAAGCAATGCCTCTGCCGTTTTTCTCCAGCCTGCATCCGGAGGCAACACAGCTATTGGAGTCAAAGAGGAATAAAATTCCATCGTGAGTGTTATTATGGGCGTAGCATTGGGACACAAGGGTATGGGAACTCGACCTTATGGAAATGCCCTGATATCTACAGCCGAAAACCTCACTGTCGGTGATAATACTGAAGGGGCTGTAGTAGAAAAAAATTCCATGCCTGTCGCAATCGGAAACCGTAACATCTCTCACCACACCGTAACGGGATCCGGCAAAATCGATTCCGGTATCCTGGGCATAGGCTACGGTAAAACCAATGACTTGGACGTGGTCGGCATTTTTAACCAATATTCCGTCGTCATAAACGCCGGCTTCGATTTTAAAAGAGCCAAAACCATGTTTTGGTCCCATAACCATAAGAAGCTTATCATTTTCATTATAGAAAAAGCTCATGGGCGTCATTTTTTCCAAAGACTCAACGCCGTTAAGTATCCTGGTGTCTTTTGGACCCACTAAAAAT
>CAYSHR010000546.1:0-3068 GCA_964430795.1 uncultured bacterium | reverse complement strand
TTATAGTGTATATTGGCAATGGAAGTATCAGGTGGGTTGATTTTCCCCCTAAAAAAAATAGCGCGTTAAAGGGTAATCGACCAGTCGCGGCAGGTTTTTTGGGGAAAAACGAAAAGTTCGCTGAACACGATTATGTTAAAGGCAAAAATATTCTTTTCTTCTCCCCCATTTTCATTGACACTATCAAAGCAATATGTTGAATAAGAGCATTCCGGCTTTTTCAATTATCCGTCAAGGTATTCTTACCCGCACCCATAAGGATAATGACATGGTTCATTCAGAAAAATCATCAACCGGCAAACCATTGATAAGCCTTCCCAAAGATGGGGACAACATTCCCAAGATGCTTATTAAGCAGGCCGGGCGTTTAGGAGATGTTGTCGCTCTTCGAGAGAAACGGTTTGGTGTTTGGCGTAATATATCCTGGAACCAATACATGGAAAATGTTCGCGCCTGCTTTTTCGGTTTGAAAGCCCTTGGCGTTTCCCGAGGGGATCGGGTCAGCCTGATCAGCGAAAACCGCCCTGAATGGCTCTACCTTGATTTGGCAATACAGAGCGCCGGCGCTATTACAGCCGCGATTTATGTAACCAACGCGCCGGACCAGGTGGCCTATATTCTCAATCACTGCCGAACCCGGCTGTTTTTCGTGGAAAACGAAGAGCAGCTCGATAAGTTCCTGGAGGTTCGAGACAGCCTGCCCGATTTGGAAAAGGTAGTGGTCCTTGACCAGGAAGGGCTTAGGGACTTTTCGGACCCTAAGGTGATTTTCCTGGATGAGTTTCTGGCCATGGGAGAGAAGGAAAAAGCAAAAAACAGCAAGTTGCTTGAGGAGGAAATCGAAAAAACCCGGTCTGACGATGTAGCTTTTCTAGTTTATACATCAGGCACCACCGGTCCGCCAAAGGGCGCCATGCTTACTCACGCCAATGCCCTGTGGACCACCCAATCATTAGGTATTTCAAACCCCATGTTTGACACCGATGAGGTTCTCTCATTTTTGCCCTTGTGCCATATCGCCGAGCGGTTGATGACCACCATAAATCAGATTCAATTCGGCTACACCGTCAACTTTGCCGAAAGCCTGGAGACAGTGCCCCAGAATCTGACGGAAGTATCTCCAACGGTCTTTTTCGCCGTCCCTCGAATCTGGGAAAAGTACTTCTCCCTGGTAACTCTCAAGATGGAAAGGGCGACTTTCGTAAAACGCTTTATTTATAAGGCTGCCCTGTCCTTTGGTAAAACTTATGGGAAAAAACGGCTAAACCAAAAGAAGCTTTCCATAAAAGAGCGGCTGTCGGCCTGGTTTTATCACGTAGCGGTTTATCACCCCCTTCGAAAAAGGCTTGGCATGGAGCGGGTGCGATTCGCCATTTCCGGAGCGGCGCCGATCTCGCCTTCGATCCTCGAATTCTTTCACGCCATCGGTGTTGAGCTTAGAGAGGTCTACGGCCAGACCGAGGGTACCGGACCAAGCACAATCCATTACCATAATCGAATTAAACAGGGCACAGTGGGAAAAGCCATTCCCGGCGCAAAGGTGAAAATAGCCGCTGATGGCGAGATTCTGGTAAAAGGGGGCAACGTCTTTGCCGGCTATTATCGCAACAAGGAAGCCACCTCCGAAACCATCGTTGACCGCTGGCTTCACTCCGGGGATGTGGGAGAGCTGGACGATGAAGGATATCTGCGCATTACCGACCGAAAAAAGGACCTGATTATTACAGCCGCCGGAAAGAACATCGCGCCCCAATATATCGAGAACCTCCTCAAAGCCTCTATCCATATCAATGACGCGGTGGTCATCGGTGATGGGCGGAAGTTTCTCACAGCTCTTATCCTGATTGACGAGGAGAATGTGATTGAGTACGCCCAAGTGAACCGAATCCCCTTTACCACTTATCAGAACCTGTCTCAGAATAGGGAAATCTTCAAGGTCATCCAAAAGGAGATGGACAAGGTAAACAAACAGTTGGCCCGGGTTGAGCAGATCAAAAAATTCACAATTCTTGATAAAAGACTTGACCAGGAGGACGGTGAACTGACCCCGACCATGAAAGTAAAACGCAAGCACATCAACCGGGTTTACAAAGAGCTCATTGAAAAGATGTACGGAAGAAGAAAATAAGACTGTGGCCAGGCTCCATGATTTTCCCAAAAAATTCCGGGGAAATATCCATATGCGCCGCTATTTTAACAATCTTCGAAGAAACCAGTAAAGGCGGGCGAAATAGCCGGGTATGAGAGAAGGGGTTTTTATGGATTGAGCCAATATCCTGAACATGAAACCCGGTGATAAATAGAATCGTCTGTAGAGCTTGTTTCTAAGGGATACAAGCTCGGCCGGGCTTAGATGAGAGCTTTTGAGCATGGGGGACTCGGTGGAGTGATCCAAAGGATTTTCAGAAAGAATTCTGCCTTCTTCTTTAGCCTTGAAAAAAAGATCGGTTCCGGCAAAGGGTGTAAGAAATTGAATCTTGATCGAATCAAGACCCATCTCCTTAAACAGTGGTGAGTACTCATTGATCATCTCTTTGGTCTCCCATGGGTAGCCGATCATAAAA
This sequence comes from uncultured bacterium, assembly GCA_964430795.1. GTDB lineage: Bacteria > Lernaellota > Lernaellaia > JACKCT01 > CAYSHR01 > CAYSHR01. Next base: position 504 of record CAYSHR010000546.1, on the reverse strand, counting down.
AGTCCGCAAACACTTATCCCTCTTTTTTTCAAAAATGAGATTTTCTTTTTCGCTTTTGCAAGATCCAGCCCTTTGTGAATCTTCTTCAGGGTCTGCTTTCTGGCCGATTCTATTCCAACGCCAACATGTCTGAGCCCCGCTTTGTATAGTAAATCGACGATCTCTTTGTCTATGTGGGACACCCTGCTTATGATGGAAAAGGGAACATCAAACCCTTTCGCGATTTTCTTTTCGCAAAACTCTTTTACAATATCCAAGCTTGTCAGAAAATTCTCATCCTGAAAATAGATAAAGTTTATCCCGTTTTTTAAAAGAATCTCTATTTCGTCCATCACGTCATCCACAGGGCGGGCAATCCATCTTCTACCCCAGACATTGGGAGTTGTGCAGAAACTGCAATTGTGGGCGCACCCTCTTGAGAGATAGGAGGTGGAGACTCGAAGGCGGCTTGATGGAATTTTCAAATCCGCGGGAGTAAGACCATAGTACAAGTATTGAGCTTTT
>CAYSHR010000545.1:0-3073 GCA_964430795.1 uncultured bacterium | reverse complement strand
ATTTCACAATTGAAGGAGAGACTGCCATTGATCAATTCGGCCAAAAGCCCAGTTTTATTGGAATGAAACCGCCGGCAGACGCCAATCCTTTAGCCAAAGAAGCAATTCTGGAGGCGGATGTAATAATTCTTGGTCCAGGCAGTTTCTTCACCAGCGTGATTGCTCCTCTATCTCATAGGGGAATTGGTAAAGCCCTTAAGAAAAGCAAAGCCAATAAAATCTTAATGATGAACCTTGATAGAGAAGAAGATGACAAGAAGAAAATGAGTGGCAGCCAATACCTTGATATTCTTACAAGGAGCATTGGCGCGAAAGATAAGAAGGTGGTAAACGCCATTGCCATTGATCAATTCGAAAAATGCGAGGCGGCAAAGGGATTACCTTCATCAATTGAGGTCCGGATTGGACGATTCAGGGAAAATAATAATTCAGTTGTTCATAATGTGGATCAGACAGCCCGGATGTTCTCAGACTGGTTAAATATTCCGTATATCAACTCTAATTTTTTACAGGATCAGACCCTTGGCGGCAAGGAAATAACGCTCACCTGACCGGGGATATGGAAACTCCCGCCTATCTTTCTATTCTTCTTTTGTGATATCCTGTTTTTTGGAAACCTTAGTCCATTTAATGGCGGCAAAATGATAAAAATGCACGAATTCAATACGGAATGGTATGGGGAGAGAGTTGGGCTTGTAACTGACATGGCTTTTTTTCACCTGGAAAGAAAAAAGCAAAAAGAGCTTCTCGCGCCCTTCTCCTGGGTTGAATTCAAGAGCGAACTTGAACCCGGTCTTCCTTTCGCGGCAATCACCGAAGCCGGATTTTATCAATCCGACACCCAGTTTCCTTTAAAAATCGCTCTTGAGCCAATTGAGATTCTACCTGGAATGGAGAAATTATCCGTCAATTTCGGCCATGAGAAGCCCTTTCGAATTTTCGCCAAAGAGATGAGGGTTTTTAGCAGAGAGAGATTCATGACCCTTTCGGGAATGACACCGGAAAAAATTAATCGCCGGTACGCCCTTTGGAGCAACAACATGATTGAAAAGCAGCCGGAAGCCGCGGTGCGGATAATAAAAGATGGAAAAGTCCAGGGCTGGTTTATCTCTGAAATAGAAGGCGATAATGTGAACTTCACTCTTGCCATGCTTGCGGCCAATGGGGATATCTCCGGGCGGGAACTCTATAGAATGGCCCTATGGGCATATAAAAAGAGAGGACTCAAGACAGGGACATCGGCTTTCAGCTCCATGAACCCCGCGGTAATGAATATATTCTCAGCATTAGGGGCAAAATTTCTGCCTGCTTTAGGATGTTGGTTTTATCAGGAAGTATAAATTATTTTACGCCTTTTGCGCATCGAAATCCCGCCGCCGGTATCAATCCCTTTTCCGGGTAAGCGAATTTTGAAAAACAGCAGGCAAATTTTGCCTCGCCATTGAAGGCGCCGCCCTTTAAAACCCTGGCCGTTTTCCTGTTGTCAAGATATGTGCTTGTCCACTCCCAGACGTTTCCAGCCATATCCATAATGCCATAAGGGCTCGCCCCTTCAGGATAGCTGTCAACAGGTGTTGTGGAATTCAATTTCGACTCAAAAGAATTACAATATTCTACAATAAACTCATTGCCCCATGGGTATTTTCTACCATCTATTCCCCTGGCGGCTTTTTCCCATTCCTTTTCGTTGGGAAGGCGCTTTCCAATTTTCCGGGCGTATAAATTGGCTTCAAGCCATGTCAGCTTGGTAGCGGGGTGATTTTCCTGGTCAGGGGGAAACATATGGTTTGTTTTGACCGAGGCAAATTGGGCATTTGTAACCGGATATTTATCAATATAAAAATCATCAAGCTCAATTCGCACTGCCTTGGACCCAAAAAGAAACTCGCCCTTTGGGACCAAAATCATCTCTGTGTCCTTTACGGTTATCCTTGATTCAAGTGAGCCTGCAGATTTTAATTTTTGTTCCCCAACAGAGCCTTTTCCCGAATCCTTCGCGAGGACAGTCAGTTGGGCAAGCATCTCATTCAAGTCTTTATAGCGCTTGGCGGGCTCCCTTTTCATTCCCTTCAATATTAGGGGAACAACCGATTCGGGGATATCGGTATGCCTGAAAAACTGGGGACTGTTGCCGCTTAGCATCTCATAAAACATTGCTGACAGAGAATATATATCAGTTCTATGATCCAGGTGTTTCGCGTCGGAAAATTGCTCCGGGGAGGCGTATGCCCTGGTTCCCATAATCACTCCGGTAACTTCCAGATCTTTCATATTTTCGGTTCTGGCAAGGCCGAAATCTCCTATTTTAGGAATGCCGTCTTTTGTAAGAAGTATGTTGGCCGGCTTGATATCTCTATGAATGACACCTCTGTTGTGAGCGTAAAGCATAGCTTTGCATATGGGGAGCATTAGCCGGAGGGCCACCTTTAAGGGCAGTTTGCCTTTTTTGGAAATAAATCCCTCCAGGTCGGTGCCATTGACAAACTCAGTTGTAATCAGCAAGCGCTTGTCGTCCCTGGCAATATCATATATCTGCATGATATTTGGATGATTTAAAGCGGCAATGGACTTTGCCTCTGCAAGAAATCTTTCAATAAGCATATCATTGTCTTTGGACAAAAGCCGCTTTAGAGCAACTGTTCTGCCAAGCATGGTGTCGTTGCATTGATAAACAACTCCCATGCCGCCCCGCCCCAACTCGCTTATTACCTTATATCTGCCAAGTATCATTGGCATGTGTCGATCCTCGTTTCATTGCCGGTTTCCTTATAATCACAAAAAGCCGTCAAAAATTCAAGACCATGGCAAATGTCCATTGACCATAATTGTTTTTATATATAATGTTGTACCGGTATACTATAAGTAAATTCATCTAAAGCATCTTTTTTTGGGGTTAGTTATGGAAACAATTGAAATGGTAAAGTGCTTTCTGGCAAAAAACGAAGATGAGAAGGGTGGAGTTAGGTACGTGCCTTTTGAGATTTATGAACTCTGGCGATTTTTAATGGAAAAAGTCCATAATATGGTTGTACAAGACCCTGAAGTCGCGATCTGGATGCCATTTACGGCTTTT
>CAYSHR010000544.1:0-3074 GCA_964430795.1 uncultured bacterium | reverse complement strand
GTTTTGATGTTTTATAATAAATAGATATCTGTCGGAGGCGCAAATGACAATGGAAATTATGGAGAAACTGGAATCCATCATCAAGGACCCGGGGCAATACGCCGCGGAATGGACTTATAAATACAAAAGGGAGGCTCTGGGCGTTTTTCCAAATTACTTTCCTGTGGAGATATTGGACGCGGCTGGAATTTTGCCCCTTGGTTTGTGGGGTGCGCCAACCTCAATAACAAAGGCTGATTCCCACCTCCCGCCCTTTATATGTTCCCTGGTAAAGAGCGATTTTGAAATGCTTCTCAAAAATGACTTGAAATCCCTTTCCGGAGCGGTTTTCCCCCAGATCTGCGACACTCTTCAGAACAGCGAGAGTATATGGAGGGCAATAGCGCCTGAGTCTTTTACCACCCGGTTTAGAATCTCAAAAAACAGCGATTCCAAAGGCGCCAAAGAGTTTGTGGCGGGAGAGACGCGCCGGATCGCCCATGAAGTGCAAAAACGATTCAAGAAGGACTTTTCCGAGCTTGATCTCATAGAAGCAATAATGAGAAGAAACGGTCTTAGAAGAAAAGTCCTTGAGCTTATGGAGATGTTCTATCAAGGGCGTTCCATGCTTCACCCTATGGACTTTTTTATTGCCCTTCAAGCCTCCCACATTATGGATCCTGACCATTGGATAGAGGCTACGGCGCCCTTTTTTACTGCTCCGGCCGGTTTGGAATTTGGTGGCGCAAGGGTGATTCTTTCGGGAATGACAGCGGCGCCTTTATGGATTCTGGACGCTCTTGATAAAGTTGATTGCACCATCGTAGGTGATGATATCGCCTATGCGAGCCGTTACTATTCCACTCTGGTATCCGACCAGGGCGACCCATATGAAGCCCTTGCCGATTTTTCACTTACCCTTGCGCCCTGCGCTAATTTAAGACATTCAGGTGTTTACGACAGGGCAAAGCATATTGTGGAAAAGACAAAAAAATGCAGGGCGGACGGAGTGATTTTCACCCGGCTGAAATTTTGCGATCCGGAGGCTTTTGATCATCCACATCTGAAAAGAGCCCTGGATGACGCCGGTATACCATCCCTTCTTATTGAGACGGAGTTATCGGCTACAGATACCGGCGCGGTTACCACCAGAATCGAGGCTTTTGCCGAGCAGATGGAAGAAAGGGGGGCGAAATGAAAAGACTTGATGGGCTCAAAGAGGTGAAAAATATGATGACCATGTATTATCTTGAGGCAAAGAACGCCGCTCACAACAAAAAGAAAATCGGTTGGATCACCTCAGGTGGTCCTGTTGAGCTTCTTATCGCATTTGACGTTATCCCCATCTATCCGGAAAACTACGCGGCTATGTGCGGCGCCACAAAAATGGGGGGCGCCCTAGCCCAGATTGCCGAGGATAAGGGCTTTTCTCCTGATCTCTGTTCATATTTCAGGATCGATATAGGACAGACCGAATCTCAGGGAGGCCCTCTTATGGGTTTGCCCGCGCCGGATTTCTTTTTCTCCGCCAACAATATCTGCGGAACTGTTACCAAGTGGTATGAGGAACAGAGCCGCATCTGGAAAAAACCTTGTTACTTTTTTGACATGCCTTTCCAGTATGACCAAGTCGATAAGAAGGCTGTAAAATATCTGATGACCCAGCTTAAAGAGGCTGTACTCTTTTTGGAGGAACTTACCGGGCAAAAATTTGATGAGGATAAATTTTTCAATGTTCTCCTGGAATCCCAGCGTGCTTCTTTAGCCTGGAAAGAGGTTTTATCCTGTTGCTCACACAAACCCGCTCCCATGAGCAGTTTTGACACATTTTTTCTCATGGGACCCATCGTTACTCTTCGTGGTACAAAAGAGTGCGCCGACTTTTATGAAAAACTCTTAAAGGAGATGAAGCAGAGAGTAGCCGACGGCGTATCTGTAATAGAGAGTGAAAAACATCGGCTCCTTTTTGACAACATCCCCATGTGGTTTGCCACAAAGCAGATCAGCCGGGCATTTGCAGAACAAAACGCTGTTTTTGTGGCCGCCACATATACCGCGAGCTGGGTTATCGCAAAGGAATTTGATCAGGGCGATCCATGGGAAGCCATGGCCGAAAGCTATCTCGCGCCCTATATCAACCGGGGTTTTGAGAAGAGGCTGGAGATACTTGAGGAACTGATGGAGACTTATAAAGCCGATGGGATTGTCTATCACTCCGCTCGATCCTGCAAGGCGTATAGTATGGGGCAATACGATCTTAAGGACGCCCTTACCAAGGCTACCGGAAAGCCCGGCCTGATAATCGAGGGAGATATTGCTGATGAGAGAATGTTCTCCGAAGCCCAGGTAAAGACCCGAATAGAGGCCTTTATGGAAAGTCTTGCCAATGGAAAGTAGATTAAAAGAGAAAACCGCCCTGTTGATAAAAGAACTGGGGCAACTAAAAAAAGTCGCTGTGGCGTTTTCCGGTGGAGTTGATTCATCCTTTCTTCTAAAAATAGCCAGGGATGCTCTTGGCGATAATGTTCTGGCGGTGCTGGCTGTGGGCGCCATACATCCTAAGCATGAAACCCAGAAAGCCAGGATAATGGCCAGTGATTTTGGTGTGGAGTTGCTGGAAATATCCAACCTTATTGACCAGGATTCCCGATTCGCGAAAAACCCTGTGGACAGATGTTATCTTTGCAAAAGAGCTCTTCTTTCCAACCTGATTCGCCAGGCCGGGGAATCAGGTTTTGAGAATGTCATCGAGGGGAGCAACCTTGACGACAGAAAGGATTTTCGCCCGGGCGCGAGAGCGGTAGCGGAACTTGGCGTAAAAAGCCCCCTGGTAACTTGCGGATTCTCAAAAGCCGACATAAGAGAGGCAAGCAGGGAATTGGGTCTTTCCACGTGGGACAGGCCGTCAGGGGCGTGCCTTGCTTCCCGTTTTCCCTATGGAGCGAAAATCAATCGGGAACTTCTATCCCAGGTGGAGGCCGCGGAGAGAGTTTTAAGAGAAGCCGGCTTTTCCCAACTGAGAGTTAGGCATTATGGTCCTCTGGCGAAAATAGAGATTCCGCCGGAGGAGATTGCCCGTTTTTCCAAAGAGAAAT
>CAYSHR010000543.1:0-3080 GCA_964430795.1 uncultured bacterium | reverse complement strand
TGCTCCTATCTGTATTCGTTGACCAATTCGGCCATGATTGTGTCATCGGTTTCTGCCTGCCGCACTAAGGGAAATTTTTTCCTTGGAACCTTGGTGTAAAGATAAAAGGTCTTGTAAAGTTTCTCTATTTCATCTTTGGGGAATTGCGACATGTTCAAGACAGTGGTGGTATCAGGATATAAATAGTCATCATTGGCAGGATCAAAGAAACCTTCCTTAATCGAAACATCTCGCAACCGAGAGCCAAGGTACGGCTTGTAGATACCAACCGCATAGGTGCGCGGCTTGCACTTCCGGAACAGGTCAATTGTCTCAAAGACCATCTCCCTTGTTTCATAGGGCAGGCCCAGCATACCGAAAGCCGATGCAAAAATGCCGTGCTTGCGAAAAATCTCAAACGCGTTGATTATCATCTTGTTACTGCCCTTGCGGTTCAAGGTCTCCCGGCGGAACTGTTCATTGCCGTGCTCAATGCCGATGGTCATCAGGTAGCAGCCCATTTCCTTAAGCAGCCTGACTTTTTTGTCCGTTACCGAATTCGGGTGGGTCATGCCGTAGAAAGGAATGCCTATCTCCCGCTTGTAGGCGGTGGCAAAGGCCTCCAGGCTTTTCAAATTGGTCGAGAGAAAGGTCTCATCAAGGAAATAGAACATCTCCAGGTTGTATTTCTCCTTCAGATGAACAAGCTCGGCGATGGACCGGTCAACTGACTTTCTCCGCAGATAATCCTTGCCCCCGCACATGTCCCTCAAGGTATTGATAGCGCAGTAGTTGCACGAAAACGGGCACCCCCTGCTGAACTCCACCGAGCCGATACGGTACATATGGCCGTCCAGCGGATTGTGAAGATGCTGGCTGGAAAAGAAATCCCAATCAACAATAGGCAGGGAATCCAGGTCAGGTACCGGGCCCATCTCATTCTTGAATATTTTTCCGTTCTGCTTGACCCAAATACCAGGAATGTCGGTAATCTTCTGCCGGGCTTCCATTCTATTCAGCAGTTCGGTAAAAGAATATTCACCCTCCCCCAGACAGATCATGTCAACATTGGAATTACTGATAGTTTCATCGGGCGCCAAAGTTGGATGGAGACCGCCGACAATAATCGGCAACTCCGGGTAATGCTCTTTAATAAGCTGCGATATCTCCAGTGAGAAATGATAATGGGCCGAAAGAATGGAAAGACCGATAATATCCGGCTTGGAATTCCTTATCTGCTCCACAAGGTCATCGGTCAAGTCGCTTGTTAGGTAATCCAGGGTGACCGGGTTGTCAATTTTCTTGTAAAAGCCGAATTTTTCCCGAGTGTGATCCCTCTTCTGCTCATAAAAACCCTTATAAAAAGTAGTATCAAAAACCTTCACCTCGTGGCCCTCCCGGACAAGATAGGTCGCCAGGGATGCCACCCCCAAGGGGAAAGCGCCTCTCGATGCGGTGTTAAAGTAAACCAAAAGTACTTTCATTTTATTCTCGCGGTGTTAGATGTTAGAGGTTCATTCTGTTCCATCTGGGCCAGAATCACTTCAGCGGCCTTCCCAGTAGCGTTGTCAGGATAAATTTTCCTGATATTGGCAAGGCCTCTGTTTTCCGGTTCCTGCTCAAGCCTGTCAATATATTGCCCAAGCTGCTCCATGGTGTCGACGCCATGGACAAGATTCTCATACCTGAAGACAGAGGTTAACCTGTCATGCTCCATACAGCCGATCCCACCCATGATGTTGCGGGGCACTTCATTGAAAGATTGCCGCAGGCTCGCATTCAGGGCAGGATAATCAAAATACTCTACAACCGGCCTGCCGGTAAGCACTGCATCAAGGATTATACCGCTGGGCATTGCGATGAACAGCTGTGCATCAGCGGCAAGGGTCATTACCGGCTCATTACTGATAACAGAAGGCAGCTCCGGGAATTGCCCCATGATTGTTTCCAGTCTGATGATATCCTGACGAGGATGGGTTTTCAGCACCAAGCTGGCGCCTTGTATCCTGCTGCATACAGTGAATATTCCATGCAGCAACGCTAAGAAATTAGCATGCTGAAAAACAGCGGACGACTCATTTTTAAGAAGGATTACAATCTTCTTCTTCTCATTATTATTGCTGTCCGCCAGCTTATCGCGGGAACCATCATTAGCTGCCAGCCACTCTGAATCAAACTTGGGACAACCAATGTTGATTACCCGTTTGCCGGGAAAAAGCTCCCTGTAGAAATCCTTGGCATAGTGGTTGTCAACCAAGTAGAAATCAAAGCCGCTCTTAACCGCAACTCTCTTTTTGTGCATATCTTTATCCGTCCAGACATGGGGAGCAAAGGAAAATGACGGGGCGGTCAGAAAATTACCCACTCTTGCCCTGTCCATTTTCCTGACCGCGTCATAAAACGGATGTGCCAACCCATCCATCAAGACGATATCAGGCTGGATGGCATTTATAAAATTTTCCGAAATTCTCTTCTGTATAATCTTCCAAAGGAACCGGTGCCAGCGATTGCGCAGTCCTCCATATCGGTATTCGCAGTAACGCAAAAGTTGTCCTATGACGGGCTCGAAAACAGTTTTTTTTACCGGGTGACTTTTACGGTATTGCTGATATTCCTTACCAAATAGCCCTTTTCCACAATATTCAAGCAGGAGATCAAAATAATCGACGCATTGCCGGCCAGAAACGTCTTCGGCTAATGACTGAATTTTTTTGTTGCAGCCAAAGAATTCCTCCTTGTACATGCGGTTTATCAGAAAATGTACCCTTATCTCTCCGTGGTTCTCACGCAGATGTTTCATCGCCGGGAGGATCCACTCAAGGGCGCCCCACATTGATTGAATGCAGACAAGAATGCATCTTCCTTCCTTATTCATATCTGCGAATAACAACATTACAGAGTCAAACCCTCTTTGATTGGCAGACTGTCTGCCCTATTCATAAGAAGGAACTGCGCCACCTCAAAATCATATTTGGAACATATATTCACGCTGTCCTCCCGAAGCATAATTATGTGGCCGATACGCTTCCCGATGATCGAACCTCCATCCCGCAGGTTCTTGGTTTTGAACAGGAAAAGCACCCCGTTGCCTTTGTAAATTG
>CAYSHR010000542.1:0-3083 GCA_964430795.1 uncultured bacterium | reverse complement strand
GAGCTTTGGTAAAAGGCCCGGCCTTGCTTTATGGTCCGGGAAAGCACTCTATTTATAGAGAAGTATTAGGTTTTGCCCTCTCCTTGAATTCCGTTGGCGTCACATTCGCCATATCTCAGGTATTACATTCGAGTTACAAATGGGGAAAAAACAATGCTCAGAGGGTGGCTCTTTGCGGTGCCCTAGTCTGGGTGTTTATCTCTTTTAACTGGATATCAAAGATGCCGGTGGGATTTATTGCCGCCGCGGTAATCCTTCTGTTTCTTGGCGCGAATAAATCCAAAAAATGGTTTCCCGCCCTTGTTGATGATCCTGAGAAAAACACCTCCGGGCTGCTTCTGGGATACACTTCCCTGTTTATATTAAATGGTTTTTTCTGGTGGCCCGGCTATCAACTTTTTGTCGCTTTGGGAATTTCCGGTCTGGTTGTGGGCGATAATCTGGCCGCGATTTTCGGAAGAAAAAGAGGCAAACATAAGATTCGTTTTACAAAGGGAAAAAAGACAATAGAGGGCGTGGCTGTAATGTTCGCCGCGACTTTTTTATTCAATATAATTATCGCCTACCTGATGATTCATATTCCGGGAATGCATAAATTTCTTTTCAGGTTTTCGATTATTTTTCTTGCCGCGACAGTGTCAACAGTGGCGGAACTTTTCAGCCCAAAGGGGTGGGATAATCTGATTATTGGACCTGCGACGGCGTTTCCGTTATATTTCTATATACATTAATCAACTTCCTAGAAGGATGGAATGAATGGGAATGACTACAGGAAAGAAAAAGAATTATAGACTGGGATTTTTAAAATATCTTTTGATGTTGATTTTTATTTTTGCGCCGGCAGGGAATTCAATGGCTGGGAATCCTCCCCTGCGCCCGACCTTTGCCGGAGACATCGGCCCTTTCGTAACTATCCATTTCCTTGACCACGCCGCTTTTAACAACTACGTGGATAAATACGGGATGGAAGAACTTGACCCAATGACTCTGGGTGGCGGCCTTGGCTGGAGAATTCTTGCCGGTCCTGTGCAAATTTCTTCCCACATTGAAGGGTGGAACGCGTCAACATCCGGGAAAGGTTCCGACGCCACTCTTTGGGGACTTAGCATGGTTGGAAGAATGGGCATTACCCTTATCAGAAGAACTTTTCTTTCAGTCCTCTATTTCGGACCTGGTCTTAATTATGGCGAACTGAATATCAACGGTAAATCGCCCCTGCCGGACTTCTCGGGATGGAAACTGGGCATGATGGGTAGGGATATCCTTTGAATATCTTTTTCCTGTTAAAAGAGAGGATAAAAGCGTAAAGTCCTTTTCCACAACCAACATTCCAGTGGGTATTCAGATAGGATACCAGGGTGAGATAATTTCCGATCCATGGTACGAAAGATCCGGGAGACTAATGAAAAATGACCTGGTGCGGGACAGGTTCATGGGATATTATATCCGTTTTGGCATCAATTTTGGCGGTGGAGGTTATTCCCGTTCGTCAGATATGTTTGATTTTCCGGATGAGGACGCCCTGCCTAGAAACCCGAGAAGCCGAAGAAGCCACCCTGAAGTCGATAAGCCGATAGAGAGGGAAGATAAGGATAAAGATTCCGACGATTCAGAGGATGAGGAAGGAGATAAACGAAAAGGATCTGATTGATTCATGTTTTTCAAATAAAATGTTTCATGAAAGAATAAAAAAGTCGAACCTGATAAGTTTCTCGTTCAAACCTCTTCTTTTTTCTCTCCATGAACCTTTTTCCAGATGGGATCCTTCTCCTGAAGAACTCTTCGTAAAACTTTTCCAACCATGGTTTTAGGAAGCTCATCAATAAGCTCAACATGGGTAGGCACTTTATAGAATGTAAGATTTTCCTTTGCCCATGCTCTTATCTGATCCGTGGTTACCTTATCCTGATAATTCGATTTGAGCACAACCCAGGCTTTAATAATTTCATTGCTCTCGGTATCAGGCAAACCCGCGACCGCTACTTCGGAAATCGCCTCATGCCCCATCAATAATGTCTCGACCTCAGTGGGAAAAACAGACCAGCCTTTGTATTTGATAAGCTGCTTCTTTCTATCCTCAATGGTGATTCTGCCCTGCTGATCCATTCTACCTATATCTCCGGTGAGAAGCCATCTCTTGCCATCGCTCAGTGTAACGATAGTCTCAGCGGTCTCCTCAGGCTGGTTTAAATACCCCACCATCACCTGGGGACCGGCTATAACGATTTCCCCTGTTTCTCCTGTCTCAATATCTTTATTCGGATCAGCCGAGTCCACGATTTTCCAATCGGTGCCCGGGAAGGGCAAACCTATGGTTCCAATTTTCCTGTTACCCCAAAAAGGCCCGGCTGAGCAAACAGGAGAGGACTCAGTAAGACCGTACCCCTCCACCAACCTGGATTTGGTCACCTTCTCAAATTTTTCCTGCACCGGCCGATGCAAGGGCCCGGCTCCTGATACACAAAGGCTCAGTTTTCCGGAAAAGTCATAATTTTCTATTTCAGGCCAGTCAGCCATTTTTTGGAAAAGCACTTCCGCTCCGGCGAACATCATACCTTCAGGAGGAGCGAGTTTTAGAATCATCGGGACAAGTTCTTCCATAGGCGGCGGCTTGGGAACCAGGACCATGCAACCACCGGTATTGATGCAAATATTCATAATGCAGGTCATGGCAAAAGAATGAAACAAGGGCAATACACCCAAGCTGGCCGCCCCTGGTTTAATCTTATAAATCCATTCTTTTGCCTGAGTGGAATTTGAGACGCAATTGAAGTGGGAAAGAATAGCGGCTTTGGGAACACCGGTTGTTCCTCCGGTCATGATATAAGTCGCGGTTTCCTGAGCGCTAAGTTCCACATCCGGAACATTTGGAGGAGTCTTTAAAAGGTCGTTAAATTGTTTCGCGGTACCAGGCACCGGTCCAGATGGAACTTTTTTTAACAGCTTGCCAAGAAACTTTTTTACTCCTGACATTCCCGAGGCCATATCAAGGATGTTTGTGGCAATGACAATCTCAAGAGGGCTTTTTTCAAATATTGGTCCGACAATGGAATCATACAGAGCGTCCAGCGCGATAATAGCTT
>CAYSHR010000541.1:0-3088 GCA_964430795.1 uncultured bacterium | reverse complement strand
AATGGGCGAGTCCCAATCTGTACGGGGCGCGTCTAAAGCTGTCAGAGTCACTGTGCCGCCCCGCTCATAAATATAATCGTAGAACTTAATTACATGAAAAAGCTCTTCCTGAACCTGGGCTTTCATCCATTTGGCGAACCCGGGCAGGTCCATGTTGTCAAAATAGGCTGCCATGGCAAGATAGAGATACGAAGAAAAAGTCTCAGCGTTAATCTGGTTGTTCAGCGCGTCCCCCATTTTCTTGTTCATCATATCCTCCTAGCTTTTCCACAGTCCATGAAGGTTGCAATAAGCTCTTGCAAAAGCGCCGTTGTCATTTACCATAAAAAGGGCTTCAGGCGCCTGGCCGGGTTTTAGGAATTGAGTGTAAACCTTCTCTGGGGACACAAGCTCGATCCACTCGATATAATGATTGCCTTCCATAGGATGGGCGACGCCGCCCACTGTAACTTTATACCCTCCATCAATTTTTTCGACCACCGGTACGTGCTTCTCTTGAGCGGCATCGGTTGTGTTCTCCTTTTGAAGGTCCATTGCCTTTCCGCAGCAGACAAGCTGCCCGCGACCGGCATGAGCGACTTCCACGATGTTTCCGCAGATAGAGCATTTATAAATTTGTAATTTTTCCGCCATGGCTATCTCCTTTTCTTTAGGCTTGTAAAAATACTCAAGACTAAGCTCATTTTAAAAGAGCTATAACTTCAGGGACCTACCAGTTGAATGTCCACATCCTCCGTATACCATTGTTTGTCTTGGAGAAAAGCGTTTAGCTCCTCTTTTAAAGCCGCCTCATGGAGAAGCTCTATCCTGGCAAGGTATTCAAGCATTCGACGCCCGGAATTATTCTCGGATTTCTCCGCGGCTTTTCGATAAAACTCACTTGCCTCCCGCTCCTTTTTTATCGCCAGATTCAAAAGGTCCTCAATGGAGTCAAGAGTATACTCAACCCTTGATTCATCGGCGCTCCTGGCCGCGTCGGGAACCTTTGGTGGGGGAGTGGTTTCTTTTGTGAGCTTCATGTAAAAATCCGCCAGCATTTTACCGTGCTTTTTTTCCTCTTCAGCCAATGAAGTGAACTTGGCTTTTACAAGTTCATTATCGATAAGTTGGGCAAAATCGGTGTAAAACAGAGCAGCGTCATCTTCGTTTTTAACCGCCAGTCCGATAATTTCAATAATGGATAATTTTGGATACATAGCTTTCTCCAGCAGGGCTATCAATGCTCCATGTCAAATTCCTGAAAATCAAGCCAGAAACCGGAATTGCCGACATGATCAATTTCAGCCTGGACTATTGATTTGTGCCCTTCTTCTATTATGAGAAATTGGGCGAACATTTCCTTGATTTCACCCGATAAGGTTCTGGTCATCTCTCTATAGAATTCGCTTGTCTTCAATTCTACTTCAAGAGCTTTTTTCAACATAGCGATTTCGTCGTCCTTCTCAATAGAGCCGATCCTTTTTTTCAACCCCTCCGCTTTTTTCAAAATATTTTGAAAGGAAGGCAGGGCGGTAAGGACTTTTTCAGGTTTAATCTCCCCCGTTTTTTTAAGTTCCTCCAGCTTGCTGTTCAGGAAATCCAGATGCCCTTGCTCTTCCTTTGCCAGGGCGGAGAAGATTCCCTTTCCAACAGGATCGGCAGACCTTTTCACTGCTTCATTGTATACGGCATGGACCCTGGTTTCGAATTCTATAGCTGTTCTGATCGCTTTTTCACTTGTCATCCCTCGCCTCCCAAATAGTTCCTTCTCAATGGTGTATACCCGATTGCCTATTCTGATCAGGTATTTTGCTGCGCCCATTGTTTAAAGTCAGATAGAGCGTTTAGAAGCTTCACATGTTTTTCCTCGTCCTCAAGAAGGTATTCCAGCAGCTCTTTTATAACCGGCAATTTTTCCTCCTTGGCAAGTTCCATCCCCAAATCAACGGTCTTTTGCTCAAGGGCCAGGTGGTCATTGATCATCTGGGAAATATCGGCAATCTCGCCAAAGTCTAAAGCCGGCGCCTGCTTGGTCATGGCGTCCACTAAAAATGACTGAATCCGTTTATGTTTGGCTGAGTCGGTTCTGATAATATCCATGAATATTTTAATGGTCTCATTGTCCGTGGATTTCGAGATATTATTGGTCATCTCAATGGTTTGATCCTCTGCGGTAAGCCAGTTATTTAGAAGATTTACTTTTTCTTCCGTCTTATACCTTGTCATTGTAGTCTCCTTGTTAATATTTCTTGTCATTAATATTTTTTAGTCCAATGCCTCCATTGTTCTGCCGCAACAAAGTGGAATCTGGTCTCCTTGTTTTACAAAAAAGTACTTGTTGCATGTCTGGCAGTAAACCGTCTGGTCTTCCCGGGCATAAGCAGCATCATTCTCCTCCACGTTCCCTTCAATCATAAAACGAGCCAGATTGCTTTTTGACGGAACATATTCGCCCATAGCCACAAGTTTTTTATTAAACTTGGCACAATCAACCACAATGTTCCAAAGGGCTGAAAGATCATTTGTTTCCGATTGGTTCTCAGGAAGAAACTCAACTACATTTTTATCTCTGGTAATTTTCATGATTTCTTTTCCTTATTATTCTGTTAGAAAATTCTATTCGCCCCATCCCCAACGACCGTTGTTGGAGAGCATAAGAAACTGGTCTTCCAGAACCCGCCTGTGGAGTTCCTCCTCATATGCAAGCCTGTTGAAAAAAGCCTTCACCTCTTTTGAACTGACTGAGGCGGCCAGGTTGTCATAGGCTTTTCGGGCTTTTTTCTCCGCCTCAATGGCGATGGATATGGCGTCGATATCGGTTTTTATTCCCTGGTCGGAAAGAGGCGCCCTGTCGGTTACCGACAAAACTTTTTCAAAGGAAACACCCTCGTATTTCTCAAAGTTTCCCGAGCTCAAGGATTCCAGATATTTTTTAAGGACGGCGTAATGACTTTTCTCAAAGTTCACCAACTGGAGAAACATATTTTTCCCAGAGCTATCCTCGGTATTTTTTGCCGCCTTCCCATAAAACTCCACGGCCTCTTTTTCAGCTTCCATGGCTATGATAACCGCGTCTTTTAAAGCATTATTTTTCTCTAACATTTTACGC
>CAYSHR010000540.1:0-3101 GCA_964430795.1 uncultured bacterium | reverse complement strand
CTCTCTTTTTAAAGTCATCTCTCTATTATGAAGGAGTTTGAAAAGAGAGATGACTTTAAAAAGGTTACGTCTGATCCATACGTAAAGGAAATCTACAATCGCCTTGCCAAAAGATTCAAGCATGAAATTTTATGGGAAAAAGAGAAAACCGGCACGATAAAAGACTTGACCGGGAGATTTTCAGAGCATGGTTTTTTTATCCATCCACTGGATTCGGCTTCAATAAACCTAGGCGCCAGGGACAGGGCAGGCACATTTGAAACCGAAAATATTTCCGATTCCGACCACCCTTCATCAATATTCTCTTCTTTAAGAGCAGATCATCAATTGGCTGTCAGGCAGTTTTTCGCCCTGGATATCGGTGAATCCGTCTCCGGTCAATGGATGCCTCAGAATAGGGACGAGAATTACGATGTAGAAGTTATTTTGGAGAAGTTAAGAACAACTCTTATAATTTACAACATTCAGCTAGCCGCGGGGCGGGATCAATTGATATGGGGGTATGGCAAGAGAGGAAATTTCCTATTATCCGACAACGCCGGTCCTTATGATTTTATCTCTCTTGGCTCCTTTCGTCCCTTTAAGTTCCCATGGATATTCAAATATCTCGGCGCCTGGCACATGCGGGGATTCGCTTCGAGAATTCATGGGAGCAGAAATGATTTTACTCACCCATATCTGTTTGGCGCGAAGCTGAATTGGGCGCCCTGGACCTGGATCGAAGGCTCTGTGGCAAGAACCATAATGGCATTAGGTGAAGGGCGGCAGGGGATGGATGGGGGCGACTGGCTGGACACATTGTTTGGCAGAAATGAACACACATATGGCGGCGCCTCTGATACAAATCAGCTTTTTGAGACGGAGATCAGATTGCACATGGGTTTTTTAAAACCCTGGGTTGATATGGGAAGTTTGTCAGCCTATTGGGAGTTCGCCACTGAGAGCTTCTCACGGGATTATGCCAAAACCTACGTCTCGGCCAATCTTGTCGGAATGGAATATGACAGCGCGAGGTGGGGATTGTGGGGTGAATGGGCAACCACAATGACAGATGAAGTGGCATGGTATTCCCACTACGTTTATACTGATGGATATACTCAGGAAGGAAAAGTGATGGGCCATCCCATGGGACCCTTTGCCCGTGACTATGCCATTGGAGGATGGCTTTTCGCCATGCCTGAATTCTCAATTGATTTTGACGCCTCAATCACTTCTCACGAAAGTGTTAGGGAATGGGTCGTAAAAGATAGGATAACAAGGGGGAGCATTGGAATAGAGACCTACTTCCTTGACGACATTACTCTGAGATTTGAAGGTGAGTATGGGAGAACGGTTTATTACAAAAAAGCCGACCCAACTGATGATATTCGATTCAATTTATATGTTAGGTGGGCTCTGACAAGATAAGCCGCCAATATTTTCAATTGTTCCAACCTCGATCAATTCATATGATATAATTAAAAGTCAAAGTTCAGACCGGCTTAAATCAGTCGAAAAAAGAAAGGGCGGCAAGATGACCGAGTCCAGGCGCCAGACGCAAAAAATATGGAGTCCTTCTAAAAAACTGCCTCCTCGTTTAAAGGCGCTTCGAGATCATTATTTTGATTTTCGCGACAGGTCTTTTAAAAATGAGGTTATGCCCTTTACCACTGGTGCTCCGTGGGACATGGTGTATGCCAGGTACGCCTGGGGCGTTGTACCTGAGGTTGTGCAATTCATGCCCACATTTGAGGACAGCCTTCTGGCCTGCGCCAAAAAAGTCAAGGTGGATGATTCCTTCTGGAATGATCCGGTTATTCTTCGCAGGGCGAATTTCTTCTCAAAAGTAATCCGTGAACATCTGCCTGTGGAAATCCTGGAGAAGGAGCTTATAGTCGGCGGCCAGTTTAATACGGCCTTATCCTTCTGCCTGAAGAAAAATGAGATCAAGGAATTTAAAAAGGCTCAGAAAAAATATTTTATAAAGTTAAAATGGGTAAACGAGATGGGACTGGGGAACGCCGGCGCCACTTCGGGACACCTGATACCCGATTATAGGAGAGTCATTGAAGTCGGTTTTTCAGGAATTCTTTTAGAGATTGAATCCATAAAAGAGAAGACAAAGTCGGCTGAACACCTTGAATTGTTGGAGGCGATGAAGATATCTCTTAAAGCCGGAATCGCCTTATCCCATGGTTATGCTGATCTGGCTGAAAGTCTCGCGGAAAAAGAACCTGACCCGAAGCGGGCTGATGAGCTTACCGTCATTGCCGCTATTTGTAAAAGGGTTCCTGAAAACCCACCTCGAACTTTTCATGAAAGCCTCCAGTGCCTTTGGATGACTCACATGCTGGTAATGGCCGCTGAGAGTTATCCCGGACCGGGAGTATCTCCTGGGCGGGTGGACCAATATCTTTATCCCTTTTATAAGTCCGATATTGAGGCTGGAAGACTCACAAGGGAATTTGCCTTTGAGCTTCTGGGTTCATGGTTTATGAAACACAACTATGCTTATGATTTTCAAGGGAGGGTAGGAAGTTTTCAGGGAATAAATTCCAGCTTTGGACAGCTAATTACCATTGGTGGGATCAATAAAGAGGGCGACGATGCCGGCAATGATCTTACGTGGCTGATTCTGGATGTTATCGACCAGTTGAATGTCCTTGAGCCAAAGCCAAATGTGCGGCTTCATGAAAAAACACCTGAAAAATTCTTGCGTAGAATCTGTCAGTCCATCGCAAAGGCCCAGGGCGCGCCCTTTCTTCTGAACTTTGACGAAAATTCCATGGCTGGTTTGAGGTGGCAGGGATTGCCCGAAAAGGACCTCTGGGATTACGCGCCGGTAGGCTGCCTTGAAAATACTCTTCAGGGCAATGACAGGTCCCAGACCGTTGACGTTAACGCGAACCTGGCCAAGGCCATTGAACTGGCTTTATTTAATGGAAGAGATATTGCTTCGGGAAAAGTTATTGGCCCTATGACTGGCGACCCGAGACGAATTAAGACTTTAGCCCAGTTTTTTGACGCGGTAAAAAGCCAGGTTGCCCACGTAATAAAAATTCTTGCTGATATGTAAGAGGTTACCGATTTACTCAGGGCGAAATTTCTTCCGACTCCATATC
>CAYSHR010000539.1:0-3113 GCA_964430795.1 uncultured bacterium | reverse complement strand
CATCATCCATCGCGTCGTCATCGTCCACCACGTCGTCATCGTCCGCGTCTCCCACCCAGGCCATGCCTCCTATTACTCCGCCTTTATCGCCATGCAGCTTCCAGAAAAATCCATCTGTGGTGTCCATGTCGGTGGTTGCCCTGAATGTAAAGCTCAACTGCTCCCCTTCTCTAATGTCGCCTATAATCGTCTCGGTAACCACTCCTGAGACAAGCCATGTGATAGTGACGTTGCTTGGGTTGAATCCTGTTTCCCAATAATCAACAACGTCAGGATGAAGAGGGTTCGGCGCCAGGATGTAAACTTCATCAACAATGTAATCCTGGCTGGGCATTGTCATGGAAACCTGGTGAATCCATTCGCCATCCGGTGCGGTGTCGTTGTTGTAAACAGTAAATGTAAAATCATAGGTAGTGTTGGGCGTCAGATTATTAGGCGCGTCTATAAGAACCTCGGAACCATCAAAATTTCCCGCGCTAAAAGCTGAAAGAGGGACAAGGGCAAAAACAGATACCAAAAAAACCGACAAAACTATTAACACATGGAAATTAATCTTTTTCATGATATCCTAAACCCTATGATATTTATCAACAAAATATACTATTTTAGATTGGCAATAATTATTTAATCTGTCAAATGTTTTTTCAAAACCGGTGGCGCTTTTTCAGCATTTTCTGATTTTCGCCAGACAAAACAGATAAATCAAAAAAGCGGCCGCGGGTTTTTGAAGATGGTATAAAAACTCCCAGCCAAAAGTCCAGTCCGCCCCAAGCCCCGCGGCGGCGGCGTCAGCAGAGGTGAAATAGAACACCGTTGGCAGGGCGACAAGAATTGCCGGTAAAAAAAGAAATCCGCTTTTATATTTTACTCCAAGAATGATTATCACAGGGGCCAGCATCACATAATGGTGCTCCCATATGTGCTTATATGCCAAAAAGTAGGCAGCCATCCATAATGAAATGGAGTCAACCAGCTTTGCCCTTTTGTAAACCAGGTTAATAGCCAGAGTAAAACAGATAATGATAATCGGCACGAGCACGAGTATGGCTTTATTATATTCAGAGCCGAGTAAAACAGAGATCAGCTTTATTGCTCCCAGGTTCCCCCTGGTTAGTCCAAGGTCCGGGTCCGGATGGAAATTGGTAACTAGAAAAACGCCAAAGGATTCCTTTTGAATAAAAAAGTAGAGGGCTGTTGTTACAAGAAGAATCCCTCCGCCAAGGGCCAGGGGCTTCCACTTTTTCTGAATAATTAACGCCGGCAGAGCGATCCATGTGTTTAATTTCCAGCATAATGACGCCGCCCAGGCCATATTGAAGATTTTCTCTTTTCCAATATATGATGAAGCCAGGGCCAAAAAAATCAGGGTGCTTTGCAATAGGGAGTATTGCCCCATGTAGAACTCAAGATACAAAGGAGAAAGGGAAAGGGAGAAGAAGGCGCAAAGGGCAAAGAGCTTGTCCGATGGGCTGACGTAATAAGCGATGGCAACATTGACTAAAACCAAAAGTTCCAGCAAGATAACCCAAAACAGATAGGCTTTTTTGTGATGGAAGCCCTTAAACGGAAGACCAACTACAGCCGCGACAGGCAGATATCTGAAAGAATAATGGCAAAAATCCGGGGGCTTTTCGTCAGGTTCGAAGTAAACGCTTTTTCCTTCGCTCAAGTTTCCAGCCGCAAGGTAAAGAGCGTTAAAATCACATCCGGTTCGGCTGTTTACAGTACTGTCGAAAAAAAGAGTTGAAATAAACGACAAGGACGTAAGGTTGGCCAGGTAGAAAACATTAATCGCCAATCCTGCCAACAGAAAAAAAATGGAGAAAATAGTGAGTCTTTTGCCCATACAAACCCGGCTGGAAAAAATACTGTTTGGCGCGCTGGTAATTATAATTCTTCTTAGCGCCTTCGCTTTTGAATATACCCATCATGACAATAAAAGACCAGGATTTTTGTCTGTTCCTTTAGACGACGCGTGGATACATTTTGTCTATGCCAAAAGCCTGGCCACCTCCTTGCGCCTGGATTATAATAACGGAGAATCCCAGGCGGGATTCTCATCCATGTTATGGGTTATTATGCTGGCGCCATTTCTGTTTTTGGGATTTCCCCCAACATTAGCCGCGAAAATCATCGGCCTTGCCGCCCAATTGGCTTTGGCCTGGTACATCTATCTATGGCTGCGAAAATATTGTTCGGATTATCTTGCCGGAGGGGGCGCCTTTATCATAGGGTCAACACCGATTCTCTTTTTCGCCTCCTTGTCGGGCATGGAAGTAATTATTTATGCCCTGTTTATGGTGGGCGCCTCTTATTACTTCTTTGATGGGAAACATAAAACATCCGCGGTTTTTCTAGCCGCTATCGCCCTTTCCAGACCCGATGGAATTATCTTTATCGGGGTTTTCTGGGTTGTCTTTTTCATCTATTTCATTCTCAATTCATTGGGAAGGGCTAAAGGAAAAAAAATATCAGCATCAGATGCCCTGCTGGTGGTCGCCCTTCCCATGTTTTCGATTATGTTGTGGGTTTTATATTGTTATATAGCTATTGGTCGTCCTTTCCCCGCGTCATTTTATATTCGAGCTGGAGGAGCGGACTTTTTTTTAAACTTCCATCGAGTCAGAGAAATATACCTTGAAATATCCGAAGCCTGCCCATTTTTAAGTCATTGGTCAAAATGGTTGCTTATTCTTCCCGGCCTTGCTTTTGTTCTTTATAAAAAGAATGTCAAAGGGCTGATATTATTCCTTTTCCCCCCAGTTTTCATGTTTTTGATGGGTGGTCAGGGGCTTCAGATAATCGGCGGTACTTTTACAGGAAACAGGTATCTGGTTCCTGTTCTTCCTTTTCTGGTCCTGGTCCAGGTTCTTGGAGTGGCTTTTTTGACTCTACTGCTTTTAAAGCTTTTCAGGCATACAAAAAACCAGAAAAAATATATTCACCTTTTCTCTATTGCATTGATGATACTCTTATTATATTTCATCCCGCCTTCCACCTGGCATACAAATCAGAAGAACCTGAGAATGGAGTTTGCCCAATCCTGCTCAAACATAGAAAACATGCAGGTAGCCGCCGGGAAATGGATAGCCGCGAATACTCCCGAGGATTCC
>CAYSHR010000538.1:0-3121 GCA_964430795.1 uncultured bacterium | reverse complement strand
TGGAAGGGCGGATTAAACTTTTTCAAACAAAATCATTTGCAGTTTGACGGCTTTTCCCGGATATGTTTTCCTATGAACCAATATGAAGATCGATAAACATAATATTGCCCGGGTAATTCAAAGAGTAAAAGAATCTCAAGTCACTTTTGAGGACGCCCTATCGATTCTAAAATGCCCGGATGATCAATTGCCCTGGATTTTTTCTGAAACCAACCAGATCACAAGGGCAAGGTTTGGCAATAGAATCAGGCTTTGTTCCATTGTTAATGCCAAAAGCGGGCTCTGCGGCCAGGATTGCTCCTTTTGTGCTCAATCGGCTCATCATAAGGCCAGGATAGAAAAATATGAGTTTCTAAAGACAAAGGAGATAGTAAAAGCCGCGAAGTCGGCAAAATCCCTTGGCGCGTCTGAATTTTCCATTGTCACAAGCGGCAAAGGGCTTAAAGGCGCCGATTTGGAAAAGGCGGTTAGGGGAATTAAAGCCATTGGGGATATTGGCATTAAGCCCTGCGTCTCAATTGGGGTTCAGGGTGAAAAAGCCATAAAAGCATTAAAGGGCGCGGGCTTGAAACGGTTTCACCACAATCTTGAGGCTTGCGGCTCTTTTTATCCAAAAATATGTTCCACCAGAGAATATAAGGAGAATATTTTATCCGTCAAGGAGGCTCAAAAGGCGGGATTAAAGGTATGCAGCGGCGCTCTTTTTGGCCTGGGAGAGTCCCTTTTGCAGAGAGTGGAACTGGCTTTTGAGATTAAAGAGCTTGGAATAGAATCAATACCGGTCAATTTTTTGAATCCGATTCGGGGCACTCCCTTGGAAAATGTCGGGCACCTTGCTCCTCTTGATTGTCTTCGCGCCATATCAATGTTGCGTCTGGTGAATCCCGACGCCTGGATAATTTTATGTGGAGGGCGTAAAGAGAACCTCAAACAATTGCAACCCCTGGCTTTTTTTGCCGGAGCCTCAGGCATGATGATCGGAAATTATCTTACAACTAAAGGGCGCGACCCTGCTCGTGACCTGGAGATGTTAAAGGAGCTTGGGTTAAGCCCGGTTGGGAGCGTTCGGTGAATTTGGACAACTGCCTGGCTGATGAACTCCTGGAATTGAAGAAGAAAAAACGCCTTAGATTCCTGGAAACTCTTGGAACATCTCAGGGACCATATATAAAAATCAATGGTAAAAGATATATTAATCTCTGCTCAAATGACTACTTCGGCCTGGCTTGCGATAAGAGGTTAATAGAAGGGGCGGTCAATGCCGGGCTGAAATGGGGTGTTGGAAGCGGCGCCAGCAGGCTTCTTTCAGGAAATCTTGAATTGCACGAGAAACTGGAGTCGGATATCGCCGACCTGGTTTCCATGGAAAAAGCCACTCTCTTTTCCTCTGGCTATCTGGCGAATATGGGATTGCTTTCTTCGGTAGTGGGAAAAGAAGACATAGTTTTTTCAGATAGTTTAAATCATGCCAGCATTATCGATGGCGCCCGCCTTGCCGGTGGTAGGGTGGAAGTTTATCCCCATTTGGATATTGATTATCTGGAGAAAAAATTGCTCGATGCTCAAGATCGATTTCGGATGGCCTTTATTGTTACTGAGAGCTATTTTTCCATGAATGGTGAGATCGCGCCTCTAAAAGAGCTTCTGAGTTTGGGAAAAAAATATGGAGCGGGACTTATTGTTGATGAAGCCCACGCTTTTGGAGTTTACGGCGCCGGTGGCGGGCTCTGTTGTGAAATGGGAATTGAAAAAGAGGTCTTTGCCATGGTGGGAACCTTGGGCAAAGCGCTAGGTTGCCAGGGAGCTTTTGTTGGGGGCGGTAAAACATTGAGAAATTATCTTATAAATAGATCCAGAAGTTTGATTTTTTCCACCGCCCTTTCTCCATTGGTTGCCGGAGCGGCCATAGAAGCTGTAAATATAGTTAATGAAAGCGGAGCAATATATAGAGATAAATTATTTTCCAAGGCAAAAGAATTTCGAAAAAGTCTCGAAAAAATGAGATTGCCGGTTTTGGAATCATCCACAGGGCACATTGTGCCATTGGTTCTGGGTTCTGAAAAAAGGGCATTGAATCTATCAGAAAAGTTATTGAAAAATGGTATTTTCGCGAGAGCGATTCGCCCTCCAACCGTACCCGCTAAAAGCTCTCGCATCAGGTTTTCCATATGCGTCGGACATATGAGAAAAGATTTTGAACGAGTAGTTGAGTTGATTTCCTCTGAATAGAAAAAGAGTTTATTTTCTTGAGATTACACTGAAAATACAATATGGTATCAATGCTTTATAGAGCCTTAGAGACCTGTAAAAATTGCTTTAAGAAGTTTTTGAAAAATTTTATCCGCAAAAGGATGCCCTTTCCATCCTCTATTTCGCCGGGAGATAGTATGAAAACAAATGCCGCCGCTGCCATATTATTTTGCCTTTTCGTGATTTTTGCCTTTTCCTTTCCAGCCGTTGCCGAGCCTGTTATCTTTGATTCAGGACCCCCATATGAAATGGAAATTTTCCAGAATGCCGACCGAAGCGGCCTTACTCTTGATATGAAAATTAACTCTGTGGCCATTTCGGATGAAAGGGTTTCACAAGGTCTTTTCGCCAATGTGAGCCTTGATGGTTCCGCCTATAGCGGGGAGATCGGTCTTCCTCGAATTCCTGTTTTGCGTCGTTTTGTTCTTCTCCCCGCCGGCGCCAAGGTGGGCATATCATCATCCGGAAATTCCCGGATTTTTGATCTGGAAGATTATTCTGAAGCAAGGTATCTGATGCCAGTGCAGCCTGGGGAGGAAAAGTGCGGCTGCCCTACTGCTGCTTTGCCTTTTGTTTTTAACCAGGAGAGCTTCAGCTCTGACGCATATCGCTTTATTGAAAATGTGGAGATTATTGAAACAGGTGTTTTTCGGGGCAGAGATTTTATTGTCATTGAAATCCGCCCTGTGGATTATAATCCCATCTCTCATACCCTAAAGCTCTTTTCAGATATGAGAGTCAATATCTCATTTAGCGACGCCGACTGGGATGCCGCTATGGAAAAGGCGAATCGCTATGGCGATTATAGATCAACCGACATGTTGGATATATCTTTTATCAATCCCGAATATCTTGCTACAAAGACCAATGT
>CAYSHR010000537.1:0-3125 GCA_964430795.1 uncultured bacterium | reverse complement strand
TACCGTGAGCAGGTGCGGGAGGGGAATCCCAATACATTAATGAATGAACAGATTACGATATGTTCATTCATGAAAGGATTGGGATTCCCCTCCCGCACCTGCTCACGGTAGGTTTTCGCGTCGAGCACCAGTGTAGGCAGGTGAAATTTTTCTTCAAGTTCCATCGCCCACTGTTTTCGGAGAGATGCCGGGCAGACAACAAGGACGCGCCTGTGTCGTTCCGCCCAACTCTGGCAGATGGCCAGTCCAGCTTCTATTGTTTTTCCAAGACCGACCTCGTCAGCAAACAGAACCCCCTTTGTTACAGGGGAGCGAAGGGCGAAAAGGGCGGCTTCTATCTGGTGGGGATTTAGATCTACGCAGGCATCAAAAAGAGATCTGGATAAGCGTTCTACACCCTCGCCGCCTTGGCGGGTGAGTTCATAGGCAAAATATCGGGCGTGATAATGTGTACTCATTTATTGAAATGTGGAAAGGGGGACATCCTTATTTAAATAACTCAATGTCGTGAGATCAAAGTTCAAAGTTTTGGGTTCAGGATCAAGGAATTCCATCAAAATGAAAAAACCCCGTTCTCAAATTGAGAGACAGGGTTTGCTGGCAATCATTTCCCCGGTGGAATAGGAAAATACATTCCACAGGGTAAACTCTGTTGGAATAGGAAAATGCATTCCACAGGGTAAACATGGTGCCCTCGAATTAAAAAGGTTATAGCTGATTGCGGAATACTTAAAGAAAGTTGCAGGTAAAGTAGCTTTATCTTGTTGATGTGTCAAGGGGTTTAGGGGCACTTAAGGGCTGAAACGGGGAACCGGGGAATCGGAGAAACGGAGAGAAGGGCCGGGTTGCTTGGGTAAGAAACATTCCATTTTTTATATAATTCGTGTCCACACCAAAGACCTGATTTAATGACGTGTCCATAAAATTTAAAAATGTGGACATGTCTTCCAAACGTGTCCATGCCTTGGACATGTTATCCAGATAACAGGTCATATAATCCGACGTTTAAGTACAAGTTTTCCTTACCTATTTTATATTGCTTAAGAATTCCGATTTTCTCTAACTCTTTTAAATATTCCGCGGCTGTCTTTCTTTTGGCAATACCAGCATCTACCAGGAACTGGCCTTTGGTATATGGCTGATGGAATAAAAGCTCTATCAGTTCCTTGGAATACACACGCTCAGGAAGATTTTCTTTCGCAAATTCCGCAGCTTCCGTCATTAGGTCTCTGATTTGGATAATTCTGTCTCGCGTGAAAAGAGCTGTTTGTTCAACAGTATCGAGCACATACAAAATCCAGGGTTCCCATTCAGCATGTCGGGTAACTTTTCGCAGCAGTCGATAATAATCAGTTTTCTTTTCAATAATGTATTTACTCAAATAAAGTACAGGGAGGTCTAAAAGACCCCTGAACACTAAAAAGAGAATATTCAGAATACGGCCGGTTCTGCCGTTCCCGTCTAAAAAAGGATGAATTGTTTCGAACTGGTAATGAATGATGGCCAATTTTATCAAGGGATCGATATTATCTTCTTTATGAATGTAAGTTTCTAGGTTTTTCAATTTGTCCCTTATGATGGTTTCCCCTTCAGGCGGCGTAAATATTACTTCGCCAGTTGCAACGTTTGAAATTGTCGTGCCCGGCACCTTCCTGATGCCTGCCTTATTTTCTTTGATCGTCTGTACTACTTTAATAAACAGGTTTGTAGTCAATACTGGCCGTTGACTAAGAGTTCGATATCCTTCCCACAGGGCTTGCCGGTAACGGAGCACTTCTTTAGTGGCTGGATCGATCTTACTTGTTTTGGCGCTGAAGGCCTTGAATAACGTATCATTGGTGGTAATAATGTTTTCTATTTCAGAGCTTGCTTTGGCTTCCTGGAGAATAAGTGAATTTACAAGTATTGATTGGTTTGGAATAGTATCGCCAAGACCTTTCAGCTCAGCCAATGCCCTGCCGGCTGTTATCGCTTTTTTTAATACGGCCTTTGTTTCTATTTCCGCTTTGGGCGGTAGCAGCGGCAAATCGTTGTAAGGTTTGAGAGGATCAAAATTCATAAATCAATACCTCCAATATTTTCTATTACACCCTCAGGGGCATAAACTATTTTAGTAGCGACCCAGGGTGTATGTGAAACAATGAAGCGGCGCGTAAGGACTGCAAAGACAGTCGACGGATTAAAAGAGATCTTCGGTTGACTTATCTTTGTATTGTAGCCATTAATTGGGGACAAATGTTCGTGAAAAGAGGGACATCCTAAATAACACAATGTTGTGAGATCAAAGTTCCGAGATCAAAGTTCAAAGTTTTGGGTTCAGGATCAAAGAATTCCATCAAAACGAAAAACCCCGTTCTCAAATTGAGACACAGGGTTTGCCGGCAATCATTTCCCCGGTGGAATAGGGAAATACATTCCACAGGGTAAACCTTGTTGGAATAGGGAAATGCATTCCACGGGGCAAGCATGGCGCCCTCGAATTTAGAAGGTTTTAGCTGATTGCGGAATACAGATGACACACGACGGATGCCGGATGACAGATGAACGTCCAACATCGAACTTCGAACGCTAAAAAATATTAACCACGGATACACACAGACTGACACAGTCGACGGATGGCGTCAAGGGGTTAAGTGCTGAAGGGATAAGATAGGCAGAAGGCAGAAGGCTGAAGGCTGAAGACAATGCAGAAGGCGGACAATACAAAAGCCAAAACGGAGAGAAGGGCCGAATCGGGGTGTCGGAGAGAAAATATCAAAACAAGGACTATGTGAAGGGGAGAGAAGGGCCGAATGGTTAAGGGCCGAATCGGGGAAACGGAGAATCGGGGAAACGGGGAAAGGAGGGGCAAGGCGCAAGCGAAGCACTCCTCTGAAACGTGGTCGACTATCGATTAAACTCGTTCCTATTAATGGATGAAAAATCTCGTTTGCCGTGAATAAGCGCTAGGATTTCTACGATACCGGGTTTTATTTCATAGATGAGTCGATACGAATAAATGAACAATTCCCTAATATTCGCATCCCCAATTTCAGGCACAACTCTACCTATTTCAGGAAAATTTTCCAATTCTTCGGTTTTTGCCACAATATTCCGTGCTACGTTTTTTGCATAATATTTCGAAT
>CAYSHR010000536.1:0-3128 GCA_964430795.1 uncultured bacterium | reverse complement strand
TATGAAAACTCAATAATGTCTTCAAGCTTTTCCAATTTCAAAGCCCGGCAGAACATTTCGTACATCATGGTTTTCTGGCTTCTACCATCAAAATATTTCATCGAGGCAATTATTCCCTTTCTAGCCAGGTCCCCGGCGCTCCCATAATCTCCGGTGAGTGGTCCAAGCCCGCCAACCTTTTTATGTCTGTAGTCGCTGGAAAATCCAATGGTGTTTGACCCAGTGCCCGCTATCAGGGCCACTCCCACACCATCTATTGTGCCTGCCCTAAGTGCAATAGTCGTATCGTTTGTAACCATGTAGTTAGGTGCGTAATTTGCCGGTTCAACATATGAGTGAACAATCTCAAAATCCTCATCTCTATCAGCGCCGGCGATTCCGTAAACCGCGAAATCAAGTTTAGAAGCCTTGACCTTTCCCATTTCAAGAGCAAAATCTATTGCTTCTTTCAAGTTGATTCCCGCCCTTGTTGTTCCAATTCCCTGAAAATTCGAAGGTCCGCTGCGGGCAATGCCAAGAACATTGCCCTTTGAGTCAGACACAGCAGCCAGTGTTTTGGTTCCACCCCCATCAACACCAAGGATATATTTCATAGATTCCTCGAAATTTCTCAGTCGTGGTCGGAAACGCCTCTGGCTTTCATCCATATCTCGACAGGAGTTCCATAACCTTTGGGCGCTTCAAAGGGGAATTCGACTTTCCGCCCTTGCGCCGCTGAAACATAACCGGCGATCATTATCTCGAGGACCGCGCGCCCATCTTCTCCGGTTTCAACTGGAGTATCGCCGCTGCGAATGCAATGGATAAAATCCCGCATTTCCTGGGGATAGCCGTTTTGCCAATTCCACTCCCAATCAGGATGGCTCCACCCTTTTGTCTCTTCCTTATCCCAATCCTCTTCCCCAAAACCTTTTTCCGAAAATACTTTCAAACCCGAGCCATCTTGAAGAAGGTTGGCGTGAATCACACCTTCTGTTCCGTGAATCTCGCCTATGGAAACCATTCCACCCTTAAGGGTCCAACTGGACTCAATCATGGCAAGCTTTCCGCCTTCGAATTCGATAATCATGATTATGTGGTCATCCAGTTTGGTTATCTGATTATGTTGAAAAATATCCGCCTGGCAATAGACGCTTTTTACCGGCGGTTTGCCCAGAACCCACCTGCAAAACTCTATGGAATGGCATCCCATATCCATGAGAATCCCTCCCCCGGCGGTAGCGGATTTCCAAAACCATGGTGAGTAAGGTCCGGCGTGCTTTTCCGCCTGTTTCGCGTAAAATACCTCACCAATGCCGCCCTGATCCGCGATGCTTTTGGCGTGAACAAATTTTGGCGCATAGCAGAGTTCCTCAGCATATCCAAGGACAACACCCTTTTCTTTGGCAGTCTCAATCATTTTATCAGCATCCGGCAAAGTCAGGGCAAGGGGTTTTTCAACAATTACATGCTTGCCGGCTTTCGCGGCCTTGACGGTCAGTTCGCAATGGAGATAATTGGGTATGCCCAGCGTGATTACATCGATATCTTTCTGTTCAAGCATCTGATCAAAATCAGTATATAGTTTGGGCACTTTGAATTTTTCACAAAAAGCCTTGCCTCGAAGTTCATCAATGTCACACATGGCCACGATTTCGACGCTTTCTACATAACTCAAAGCTTTCTGGTGAACCTCGGAGATAAAACCCGATCCCACCTGCCCTATTTTTAAAGTTTTCATCAACACCTCTCTTTCAAACTACTGGTTTTATTAGTTTATAGAAATGTCTACTTTATACATGGAGTTTCTTTATTTCAAGATGTAATTTCTTGACATTTACTTCCATTTGAGTAGGATTTGGAAATCAAAAAATTTAACCTGTACTAAAGGGGAGTTTAAATGGCTCGAAATATTTTAATTGGTCTTTTGGTTCTTTCATTCTGCTTTTTAGGTTTTACTATTGGGCGGTATACAGAGGTCGGCCCCGCGGGGCAGAACCTGGCCTGGGCAAAAGAGATTCCGGACCTTTCCAAATCCTCTGAAATTGAGCGGGCCATGACCATGGCCATTATCGCCAACTCAAATAAAATGGCTAAAGGTTTGCTGAATAGTCTGGATTCCTCAAACCTTTCCACTGACGCTTATAAAGTTTTCGTTAAAGCAGCCAAGGGGATCAAGCCCATAGGCGGGCAGCGTAATCAACCCGACCCGAATAAAGTCTACAAAATCAATTACAACGACGCCCCGGTAAAGGGAAACAAAGACGCTCCGGTTACTATCATTGAGATTTCCGAATTCCAATGCCCATTCTGTGGCCGCGCCGCCAAGACAATGAAACAGATTGAGGAAAAATATGGCGACAAAGTAAAATTCGTCTTTATGAGCCGCCTTCTCCCAAGACACTCCAAGGCGCCTCTAGCCCACGCCGCCGCATACTCAGCCGGTCACCAGGGCAAATTCTGGGAAATGCATGATAAAATCTTCGCCAATCAGGGTGCGGGACTTACTGAGGAAAATTACCTCAAATACGCCGGAGAGCTTGGTCTAAACGTGAGCAAATTCACAAAAGATATGAAAGACCCGAATATCTCCAAGGAATGGGCCGATGATATGGCTGAGGGAGATCGTCACGGAGTCAGAAGCACTCCCACATTCTTTATTAATGGAAAAATGGTTAGAGGCGCCAAACCTCTGGAAGCATTTACCACTGTTATTGACGCGGCCCTTAAGACCGCTGAAAAATAACTTCTTATTTCTTGTACTTATTCAAAACCTTCAAAGGCCGGGATATCCCGGCCTTTTTTTTACATCTCCATTAACCCCCGATTAACTAAAATTGTCATTCTGAGCCTTTGGCGAAGAATCTCTTATGAGTCAACACAGATTCTTCTATACGTTCAGATAGTGGAAAGGACTGACCTCGATCATTGATACTCGATGATCGAGATCACCGGTATAAAATGGTATTGCCAATTCAGGCACCATTTGGAAGGAGGTCAGTCCCATGAGCGATTATACTTATTTCGGTATTGATTTGCACTCGAAACAGTCCTGGTACGAAGTTCGCATTGGTATTCCGGGGTATTCCGGGGAGGTATTCCGGGGACACAATACTTATCTCTCCTTCTTTATGCAAGGACCATCCAGT
>CAYSHR010000535.1:0-3130 GCA_964430795.1 uncultured bacterium | reverse complement strand
AATGGAGGGTGTTCCTGCTGCCAAGAGTTCCGGCGAAATGGCCGTCCGGATAACAAAAATAGGAAGAGAATTCCACCGCCCTCTCCATCACATTGTCAATTCGGTCATCCGGCGCGATTTGATCTATCTTGGCGAAAAAGCTCACTGAAGCTGAGAGGTATCCTATATCCGCGCCGTCATATTCAAGGCCCCACCCTTCTTCATTAAACATGGCAAGAGTCTGTGACAAAATCGATTCATACCCTTTAAGCAGAGAGTCGTCGCCGGTAACATGATGAGCGAATCGAATTCCCAGCGCGGCCATGACATAATGATTTGCCAAGGAGCCGATTTCATCATAGGCGCCAAGGAACTCGCCGCCTTTTCTGATGGTCTCGAGCAATCGGGCGGAAATATCAGCGGGAATTTCATCCCTAACCCTCAGGTAGGAATCAGCCATGGCGTAAACAAGAAAACCTGTTGGTCCGGCCCAGCCATGCTCATGAGGGTAAAACTCGTCAAAACTGCCGTCATCATGCTGGGAGGAAATCCAATGCTCCATCCCCGCGAAAATCCAGTTGAGAATTTTAGGGTGCCGGTAATATCTGTTGCCCGGCATTTCGCATGCCCACGCAAGGGCAAGAGCATGAGTCGCGTACTGGCTCAAAGAGTTGGAAAAGTCAGTGGTTCTGTCAAGCCACCACGTTCTTGAAAAGGAGCCAAAAGAGGGCGAGAGAGGGTTTCTGTCCTGAAGAGTAAGAATCCGTGGAACCTGGAGCAACCCCATGCGCGCGTAAATTTTTGCTTTGTCATTTTTATTGTATTCCATAGCAATGAATTATAATGGCGATTCGTGGAAAAAGCAAAGAGGGGGAACCATGGATAGTCCGGTTTATCAATTGTTTCCACTTTCTTCTCTTGACTTGATAAAGCATTTAAGAGACATATAACCGGATTTTATTTATCAGGGCGGCGATTTTTTGAATCATGAATAACACTCCCCATGGTATGTTTAGTATATGATCAGGCAGGGAAAAATGGAAAATTCTTTGATTGAGGATGTTACTTGCGTGATTTTGTGCGGTGGTCGTTCTCTTCGGATGGGAACCGATAAAACAGTGATTCCCTTTAAGGGCAAAGCCCTCCTTGAACACGTAATCAAGACGGCGAAAGAGGTATTTAAAAATATCGCTGTTTCCATAAGGGATATTTCTCCTTGTGAAAACGCGGGGCTCCCAATAATTAAGGATGAGTTTGAGGTCCAATCGCCTCTGAGTGGAATTCATGCCTGCCTGAAAAATGTCAACACTGACAGAATTGTGGTTTTCGCTGTTGACATGCCCCTGGTTAAACCAGATGTCCTTCGTCTCCTTGCCCGGTACGATAAGTCGGCGGACGTTGTAATTCCCAGAATTCAAGGTTATCTCGAACCTCTTCTGGCCTCCTATTCCACAAATTGCATCGAGTTTATTGAAAAGCGATATAATGAAGGTTTTAGAAAAGTCGTCTCTTTTTTTGATGACGTTAATGTTCGCGTAATTGACGAAAAAGAGTTGGTAAAAGTGGACCCGAAGCTGCGGTCCTTTATAAACATAAACAATAAAGCCGGCTTAAAAGCTATTGAAGCTCTATCGTTGGTGGATGTTGTTTGAGGATTTTACAAGGAGCGGGAGAGAACTATGATTAATGACGCTGAACCTGTAAAGCGGCTGGTGGACGCTTTTAAAAAGCTTCCGGGAATAGGTGAAAAGACCGCCATCCGCCTGGCGTACCACATCTTGAAATCTCCTGAAACTTTTGCCCGGGAGTTGGCCGAAGCTGTGGTGGAAATAAAAACAAAGGTGGGACTTTGCCAAAGTTGCTTTGCCCTTACTGAAACCCAACCCTGCCGTATCTGCGGCGACTTGGAGAGAAACAGGAAATTAATTTGTGTTGTGGAACAGTCATCAGACATTAACGCCATTGAAAAGAGCGGCGCCTTTAATGGCCTGTTTCATGTTCTTCACGGGGCAATCTCACCGCTGGAGGATATTGGTCCTGACGAACTGAAAATCGTTGACCTTGAAAAAAGAATCAAGGACGATCAGGTAACGGAAGTCATTATCGCCACCAATCCCAACAGGGAAGGAGAAGCAACAGCTTCTTATCTTGCCAACAGATTAAAGCCCCAGGTGGAAAACATCACCAGGATAGCCCATGGAGTGCCTATGGGCTTGGACATTGAATATGCTGATCAGGTAACTCTGGCCTACGCTCTTTCGGGCAGAAGAAAAATGTAGACTATGTGGTTTACTTTGCCAGAATAGCTCTAACCGGCGCGCCGTCCGCGCCTTCTAATTTCATAGGCAGGCAGATAAGGGTATATTCTCCCGGCTCAACATCCGCCAGCAGCAGATTTTCAATAATTCCTATTCCCGCGGTGCAAAATGCCATATGTGCCGGTGATTTCTCAGATCCATATTCATCCACGCTCGGCCCGTCTGTGCCTACAAGGACGATCTGGGCATCAACAAGGCGTCCGGCGCCTTTGCCGTTTATATGGACGAAGCTTTCGTGGAAATTTCCATCATGAAACAGGGCGCTATTTGATGTCTTGAATATGATTCGCTCGCCGGCTAATGGCGCCGCGGCCTCCACTTCCTCAACGCCAATTATTGGTGAGCCGATCTCGATTACCCTGCATTCACCTATTAGAATCGCGAGTGGGATGGAGTTTGTGTCCCCCCCGGTCTCAAATAGGTGCCTGGGCGCGTCCAGGTGAGTGCCGGTATGGCATCCCAATGTGATTTCCGAGTTGCTCCACTTTTGGTCGCCCTTTCTTGTTTTTCTGACTTTGTGTAAAAAAGGCGTGTCTCCAGGCCAGCTCATCATTCCCATAGCCAGGGGCATGGAAATATCCCAAAATCTAGTGAACTGCAACAATTCACTCCCTCCAGCGCGGTGGTGGAATAATCATTCAACAACTCATAGTACTTATAAAAATGATCTTTGGATAGTTTAAAGTCCATGTTGTTTTATATATAATGGTTCAGTGACAAGGGAGCAAAGTGGCAGGGTTTGAGATCGGGGGAGATGACCCCATTTCTCAACAATAGCCAGCCTTGTCAATAATATCAGGGAAATGGGGATCGTGTACCCCGATCTCATATAT
>CAYSHR010000534.1:0-3141 GCA_964430795.1 uncultured bacterium | reverse complement strand
ATATTTGAATCTCATTAACATCATTCCCATCAGGTCAGGAATTAAAAAATGCGCGGCCGCCGTTTTGCTTATCTCAAATATAAAAACTGATTCAAAAATAGTTGCCATATTTTTGTTGATTTGTACAGGGGGTTATGTTAGTTAGAGTTGACTTTGGGAGGATTTGCTGAAGTCTATTTCGGCTGATATTAAAATCTGATTGTAATATTTGGGAGTTTGGAATGAAAACAAGTTACGCGATAATGGTTCTGTTATTGGCCATTTCACTTGGAATTAGTATGGGATTGATAGCTTGTGATTCCGAAGGTGATGAGTATCGCAAACATGATTTCACCCAGGAAGACGGAAACAATTACGCCAAGGATAAACTGCCTGAGCAGGTTTGCGGCATTGATGATTTGTATATCGCGGATTGCCTGGACGCTTGTACATGCTGTTTTCAGGATGCTGGGGAACTCCTTGAGGATTGCGTCATGGATTGTGATGTGATTCTGATCCGTTACCAGAGCTATCCTCCGGCTCATACTGACGTTGAAAAATACAAGAAATGCGTTGTCGGATGCTGGTCCATTTGCGACAAACCAGGCAAGATGCAAACTTGCTGGGACGAATGCAATATCTATGTGGAAGACGCCTCCTAGGCGAGTAATTTACAGCCGCTAATCATGCCCCCTCTCCATTTTTGTGGTAGGGGGTTTGTTGTTTTGGGACAAATTTATTCTCTTGTGGACTATAATAAATAATGGTCAGCCGAATTAGAATACTCAATGAGCAGCTTACAAATCAGATTGCCGCCGGAGAAGTGGTGGAGCGCCCCGCCTCGGTTGTTAAGGAATTGGTTGAGAACTCCATTGACGCCGGGGCAAAGCGGATAATCATCAAGACCAGAGCAGGGGGAAAATCGAGCATAAAAGTCATTGATGACGGAGTTGGCATGAACCCTGACGACATTCTGCTTGCCCTTGAACGCCACGCCACCTCAAAAATAAAAACATCCGAGGATCTCTTCTCCATTCATACCATGGGTTTTCGTGGAGAGGCTATTCCTGCTATAGCCTCGGTAAGCAAGTTCAAGGTTTCCTCAAAGGAGAAAGACGCACTTGCCGGAAATGAGGTTTTTGTGGAAGGCGGCAAGGTTTTAAAGATAGTGGAGGCCGGCCTTCCAACAGGGACGGCAATAGAGGTCAAATCGATTTTTTATAATACTCCTGGCAGAAGAAAGTTTCTAAAGAGCGCCTCAGTTGAACTATCCCATATCGCCGATGCCGTCACCCGTCTGGCTCTGCCCCACGAAAAAATATTCTTTGAATTGACCGATTCAGGAAATACGATTTTGAGAGTTCCATCATCTGAGGACCAGCCACAAAGGATCGCGGCTCTTCTTGGCAGGGATGTGGCAACATCCCTTATAAAAGTCAAGGGAGAGGCTGATCATTTTTATTTGGGCGGCTTTACAGGATCGCCGGAGTTGTTAAGGTCCAACGCGAGACAGATTTTCTTTTTTGTAAACGGTCGCTTTGTAAGAGACAGACTGGTTTTCGGCGCGTTGAGAAAAGCATATGAAGGGCATATACCAAAAGGTCGCTATCCGGTAACCATACTCTATCTCCGGATTGATCCTTCATTTGTCGATGTCAATGTTCATCCGGCGAAGCTTGAGATCAGATTTAGAAAGGGTCCCAGGGTTTACGATGGTATTGTCACGGCAATCCAGCAGGCCTTAGCTGAGCGATTTGGGACAGGGAGGGGGAAATCGCCTTTTACGCCCCTCGCGGCCAGAGCTTTAAGGAATATGGGGCAAAGCCGATTTGACGGCAGCCTTGCCCGACCCCATTGGAAAAAGGAGAGGGATTTTATTGATGACCAGGGCGGCAATAATGAAAAAGAGGCCAAAAACAATAAGGATTATGAAAATTCAGCAGCGCCGGTGAATATAAACAGGGATTTCTGGCCTGGCGCCAATATGCATAAAACCACTCGGGTTTCGGATATAACGCCGGATATTGAAAAGGACCTCCTGGAAGCCTCCGGGCCCTACTCAAACCTCGAGATTATAGGCCAATTTCAAAACAGCTATATGGTTTGCCAATCATCCGAGGAATCAAAGTCTCTGGTAATAATTGACCAGCATGCCGCCCATGAAAGAATTTTATTTGAAAAGCTCTCCATAGATTACTATAATTCAGCGGTTTCGGTTCAGGGGTTGCTTCTGCCGGTAAATCTGGAGCTATCCCATTCTGATGGAAAAATGCTTGAGAAAATCTCAGATGATCTTAAAAAGGTCGGGATGGAGATTGAGAATTTTGGCGGCAATACTTATAGGATTCTCTCCATGCCGACGGTTATGTCCGACCAGCAGGGAAAGCAGCTTATTCTCGACTCCATTGAGAGAGCCAGAGAGACCGGAAAAGGGGAGATGGACCGTTTCGCGGATGAAGTATTGCAGCTTGTAGCCTGTCACAGCGCTGTCAGAGCCGGGCAGGCTTTAACCTTAGAGCAGATGCGAAGTATTTTAAAGGGATTGGATAATTGTCAAATGCCGGGCAGTTGCCCTCATGGCAGACCCACAACAAAAGAAATCCAGATAACCGACGTTGAGCGTTTTTTTGGACGCAGGTAGAATATCCCTTATGAAGAACCAAAGTGTGGACGCCTTGGTAAAGGGCATAAAAAATAGAGACAGGAGAGCCTTGGCCAGAATGATTACCCTGGTTGAGGCAAGGCATCCCCAGGTTACCTCGGTCATGGGAACTCTATATAATCAAAAAGGCGCCGCCTTTGTCTTAGGAATAACCGGACCGCCCGGCGCGGGCAAGAGCACCCTTACTGATAAGCTAATTGTTAAATATAGAGAAAAAAATAAAAAAGTGGGTGTGGTGGCCATTGATCCATCAAGTCCATTTTCCGGCGGCGCTCTTCTTGGCGACAGGGTGCGGATGATGCAACACTCGACGGACAATGATGTCTTTATCAGGTCCCTGGGTTCAAGAGGGTGTTATGGTGGTCTATCAAGGGCGACAAGAGAGATAGTTTGCCTGATGGATGTCTTTGGTTTTGACATTATAATTGTCGAAACAGTAGGAGTAGGGCAGACTGAGCTTGATGTAATGGATATCGCTGATACAGTGGCGGTGGTTTTTG
>CAYSHR010000533.1:1735-3157 GCA_964430795.1 uncultured bacterium | reverse complement strand
GAGGACGACGACGACGATGACCCTGGCGATGACGACGTCACCGACGACGACGATGACGTGGCCGACGACGACGACGATGATGATGACGGGTGCTGCGGTTGCTGATTTGAACAGGCCAACTTAGTAAATCAAAACCCTGAAATCAATTTGGTTTCAGGGTTTTTTTCAATGATCTGGACCACTGGTTAATAAACTGGTAAAAGTAGCTTATTCTGATTTATTATTTCTATTTTGGGGAAGGAGAGGTAAATGGCTTTGAATCCATATGACCATACTTTGAGAATTCTCATCTGCAAACAGTGCGGCGCGCCTGTGGATTCCAACCCGGAAGGGGGCGTATTTAAATGTGACTTCTGCGGCACAAAAATGACTATTGCTCCCAGAATTGATTTATCAGCGGCGCCAAAAGAAGAGGAGTCGATTTCCGAGGCCATGCGTTTTGAGCAATTGAGGTCCCAGGACAGAAAGCCACTTCTGCCTCCGCCAGGACTCAGGCGATATTTAGTTGGGGGCGCCCTGCCGGCAAACAAAGTCGAAAAAGCGATGGAAAAATGGCAGACCTTCAGAGACGATCTCGCGGAAAATTCAGTTTTTCAGATAGAAGAAAAATTCTATTTCATGACCATGCTCCTCTATAGTCATTTCTCAAAAAAGAAGGATCATAAAAAACAGAGAGCTTTAATAGAAACCGGGTTGGAACTGGTAAAAGAGCCAAGATATATCCAGGAATTCAGATGCATGCTTGCCAGAAACGCCGCGCGCTTTGGCGATATAAAAGCAGCCAGACAGTGGCTCTTGCAATGCGCCCGAAAGCCAAGAGACCTTCATATGGATACAGCATACAGGCTGAGTTTATCTTATATCGCGACCCTTGATAAAGATTGGGATGAGGTTCTTCTCCTGCTGGGAGAAAATAGCGGCGATGTTCCCATAGCTGATCAATACGATGGATTATGTGGAGTATTAAGGGCAAACGCCCTGGAGCATTCGGGCCGGATTGATCAAGCCAAAACCGAGCTTATCGAGATTATGGCAGGGGGTGCCAGGAGCGTGTCTGATGTTGATCGTACAATTAAAAGCAACAGCGCCCTTTATCTTTGCCAAAAGAGTTTTCCTTTGGCCAAAAGCGTAATGCCGAAAGAGCCGGCGCCCGGCGCGGTGAAAAAAAGGGGCAAGCTGGGGTTTATTATCAGCATTGGGATGTTTACAGCCGGTCTGTTCATGCTGATTTATTACATTGCCATTGGCGCCCCTGGGGGCTCGGGAGACAATGATCATCCTCTTGGAGTTATTGGATTGATCCTTGTAATATGGGGCTTGGTCGGCTTAGTGATAAAAATCGTTTTTTACAAATTACGAGGGGCGAATGAATTATTGCGAAAACACGGCCTTGAGGGAGAAGCAAAAGTTCTTTCGGTTGGC
>CAYSHR010000533.1:0-1725 GCA_964430795.1 uncultured bacterium | reverse complement strand
AATCAACAATCAGCCTATGATGAAATTGAAACTTATCGTCACAGTTCAAGGGAAAGAGCCATATAGCGCCACAGTGAGAAAGGTTTTTTCCCAAGAGGATATCCACCTGCTTCAACCTGGACTGGTTCTGCCGGTAAAAGTTCATCCCACTAAACCTGATAAAATTCTCCTGGGAGCATAATGACAACAGCTTCTCATTGATAATAAGGCAATTTTATTTTCTCGGATTGCTAAATGGTATCCTTTTTCAATAATCTCTGGCTGGAGTTTGAACTGGCGAACAAGAGTCGCCGTTTTTGGATTCTTGCCCTTGCTATGGCTGCTCTTTTTGCAAGGCTCACAATCTTTTTAATCTCCTGTTTTCAGGACCTCAATTTTACCCTTCTTAATACTTCCGACAGATTAAAAGCCCACTGGCTGGTTAATATCGATTTTTTATTCTGGCTCTATGTTGGAATATTTTTTCTGATTCCCCTTATGCTTTTCCAAACGCGATCCAGCAAGTGGGAAAAACCGGCGTCGGTATTTTATCTCAAACCATTAAATTCATTTTCCATCTTTTTTATTATAGCCTTTTTCTTTATGGTCTATTTTCCTATTCTAATCACATATGGAATAGGTTTAAGAGGTATTGAGGGAACAGGTTTCAGGCAATTTTTACCTCACATGCTCGGGTATGATCTTTACAAGCTGCCAGGGGGCGATAGTCTCTCATATTTTCTTTCCGACTTTCTACCAAATTTTAAATATTTGAAAAGCATGCTGTTTTTATCCCTTGGGTTTGGGATATTTTTTTCAGAATTTCATTCCAAGTCAAAAAAACCTCCATGGTGGTCTCTCTCTTATCTGCTGTTCCCTATGCCCTTTTTATGGTGGATAACATTTTCCGCTCTTTTGCCCTCAAAATCATGGAAATGGTGGCGGCATATTCTTTTTTGTGCCTCCTTTATTCTTCCAGGCATGGCTTTTTTATCTTCCCAGCCAATTGTTAAAGCCTACCCTGAGCTTGCCCCATACCATGAAAAGGTGGAGTCTTTTAACCAATACCAGATTGTTCCATTGCCTGGCGAAAAAGCCTTTATCGCCGGATGGTATAACGAATTGGCTCTTGGGGAAAAAACAGAAGCCCATTGGGAAACCAGGACCGTGGACATCAATCTTGAGGCGGACGAAGGCGCCTATGACTTTGAGAATAATCTGGCCTATGTCCTGGAAGGGCACAATAGAACATTACGTATTTTTGATATCCCGTCATTTTCAGAGCGGAATAAAATAGAGATTCCTCAAGAAGGGTTCCCTGCTCAGGGGGAGTTTATCCGCCAGGCTATTGATCCTGGTCGGGGCATTCTCGTTTTTTCCCACAAAGAGAGAATTCTCATGACCATGGATCAAAAGACGTTAAAAATCCGGAATACTATCCACATGGACAACTTAAAAGGATACATCTGGCGTCTTTTTGTCAACAAGGAGAAAGGGGAGCTTTTTGTACTTGAATCCGGTTACATCCTTGATTTTAACCTTGATGATTTAAAGCTCAAAAGATGGGCGTCAATACCGGGAAAAGCCTTTGACATGGCCTTTGACAAGAGGCGAAATCGCCTGTTTATTCCTCTACCCGCGGGAATGGAGGTAATCGTGATTAACCCGGCTACTCTTGCCATTATGCAGAGAATTCCCGCGGCGGTGGGAGTTAGAACCGTGGCTCTGGATCAGAAAAGAGGCCTA
>CAYSHR010000532.1:0-3158 GCA_964430795.1 uncultured bacterium | reverse complement strand
AACCATGACCGGATCGATAATTATGTCCGGCGCCGGCTCTGATGGCCTTGTCTATGTACCTGATCTTGAAAAAATCGTCGCGGGAAACTACACCACCGGCGAGCTCATGGTGATAAATGACGCTGATTTGAGCATCAAAATGAAGATAAAATCCCCGGGGCGCGCCTTTACCAACCTGTGGTTTAACAACAAAACCGGGGATGTAATTACAGGGGACGATAAAACCAGACAAATCGGCGTTTACAATTTAAAGTCGGGCAGATTCAATAGATTCATTGACGCCGGCGCCTCGCGAGACGCCATTGTAGACGAAAAAACCGGCGATTTTATCGCAACCAGCCTTAGAAGAGTGAAAAAGATAAACCCGAGATCAGGCGAGGTTATAAAAGAGTTGCGGCCGCCCTGCTCTCAACTCAGGCTTGAGATCCACAGCGAAAAAAGACGCCTTTATGTTTCCTGTTTTTCCAAAGGAGAGTTGTGGCTGGTTAATCCGGATACTTTTGACGTAGTGGATAAATTGGCTCTGGAGCCTGGTATCCGATTTTTGAAACTCACCGAGGATAAAACAACCCTTTTTGTATCGAGTTATCTAAAGGGCGCCATCTTCCAGATCAAAGTTCCCGAATTGGTTATCGAAAAGACTATTTATACAGGTCCAAGAGTACGCTCCCTTCACATCGCGCCAGGTAAAAACCATCTGGTTTTCGGGTCGTCCCTGGGTGTATTCAGGTACCGGTTCAGGTAGAATTATTTTTCTCATTTATTGGTTGTTCCCATATGACAACTATCGATAAAGACTGATATCCTATGGGAGATTTCAGTGGGATAATTACCTGAAACTTTTTGATATTAAAGGTTTTTTTGCACTTTTATCTTTAGCTTGGCAGAACCCTTGCCGATATAATAAATGTCTTAGCGAGAATTCAAAAGGCCGTCCCCCAGCGGCCCGAACCATCGCGAAGGGCAACAATGGAGGGCATATGGAATCCAAACCCGGGAGAAGATAGTGACAACCTTCCCAAGTTTACTCACCAAACTTACCTATCGCTACTTTGGTATCGCTTTGAGTACGTCAGGCAACCTTTAACTATCTTTTTCCGCCCTCCCTTTTAAAAACCTTCCGGGGTCGATAAATTTCGACTCCGGTTTTTTTTGACGAGCCTACCATTACCCACGCGCCCAAGGGTTGACATGACACCAGCCGCCGATCACCAAGGGATTACCTTATGTAGTAAATAGCCCTTGAAATTCACTATTATTTAACTATATCATAGCGCCCGCGTAAGATTGAGTCTGGGCATAAAAACAGAATTCATTTTAAGGAGTTAATCGGATGTGCGCTGGAAAATATAACAAGAGTTGGGCTGAACCTTATAAAATAAAAGTGGTTGA
This sequence comes from uncultured bacterium, assembly GCA_964430795.1. Lineage (GTDB taxonomy): Bacteria > Lernaellota > Lernaellaia > JACKCT01 > CAYSHR01 > CAYSHR01. The sequence continues at coordinate 1,766 of CAYSHR010000532.1, read as the reverse complement.
ACCTATCACTATGAATACAGTGGAATATCGCGAAAAGCGGGCCGAGGAGGCAGGGTACAACACCTTTCTTCTAAGAAGCGAGGATGTATATATCGACCTTTTGACAGATTCGGGAACAAGCGCCATGTCCGATCGGCAATGGGCGGCCATGATGCTTGGCGATGAAGCCTATGCCGGATCGAGAAACTTTTATCATCTGGTAAACACAATTAATGAATACTATGGCTATAAATATGTCGTGCCCACCCATCAAGGACGGGGCGCGGAACATATTCTGAGCCAAATAATGATAAAGGACGGGGATTTTATACCGGGTAACATGTATTTCACCACCACAAAACTTCACCAGGAGATGGCCGGGGGCAAATTTGTTGATGTTATTGTGGATGAAGCCCATGACCCTCTCTCAACCTATCCATTCAAAGGGAATATCGACCTGGATAAGCTTCAATACTGGATCGACAAAGTCGGCGCTGATAAAATTCCATATATTTCATTTGAGGGTAACGTGAATATGGCCGGCGGACAGCCTGTCAGCATGCAGAACTTTAAAGATGTTTATGAACTCTGCCAAAAACACGGCGTCAAAGTCATGTTCGACGCCACAAGAATGGTGGAAAACTCTTACTTTATTAAAACAAGAGAACCCGGTTATGAGGATAAAACCATTGCCCAAATCTTAAAGGAAGCCTGCTCCTATTCAGACGGCGCCACCATGTCCGCCAAAAAAGACAGTCTGGTGAATATGGGAGGCTGGCTGGCTGTTAACGACCAGGAGATTTTTGATAAGGCGAGAAACATGGTGGTGGTATACGAAGGGCTACATACATACGGCGGCCTTGCCGGACGGGATATGGAGGCCATCGCCATCGGTATAAAAGAGAGCGCTAAGTATGACCATGCCAGAGCCAGGGTCGGCCAGGTGGAATACCTTGGGAACAAACTTCTGGAAAATGATATACCTATAGTTGTGCCCATTGGCGGGCACGCGGTATACCTTGACGCCAAAAGATTCCTCCCCCATCTCGAGCAGGATGTTTTGCCGGCCCAGGCTCTAGCCGCTGAACTATATATGGATTCGGGTGTCAGAGCCATGGAGAGGGGCATTGTCTCAGCAGGGCGTAACCGGGAAACCGGCAAACATAACTACCCGAAACTTGAACTTGTCCGGTTGACCATCCCAAGAAGGGTCTACACCCAGGCTCATATGGACGTTACTGTAGAATCAATCGTGGAGCTTTACAAAAACCGGGACAAGATAACCGGACTGAAATTCACCTACGAGCCAAAGGAACTCCGTTTCTTCCAGGCCAGGTTTGATAAGATATAATTTTTTTACATCTCTGTAAAAATGCGGGCTAATCCTTAATCCGTTTTTTTATGTCAGGCATGGTCTCGGGCTTGGAGGCATCAAAATAGCGGCTCTCCTTGTCTGTTGCGGTAACGTTTTCATAAATCCCATTATCTCTTCTGACAAGCTTGGTAAACCCCATACTCTTCAAATCCGAATCACCCCTTGTAATGGCGATAAAGGGCAGGGATATGAGCTTGTGAATCCCTCGGCCGCATTTAGGACAATGGGTCAGCTTTTCATCTTTTATCGACTGCTCAACCTCGAAAACAACCCCAAGGTCACAGCTTTTTTCATCGTGCTCATATTCATACGTTGGCATATTTTTTCTCCAATATTTTCGAACCAGCAACTCCTTTTTCCCATATATTATAACACTGTATTGAAAATGACTCTAGGAGTCTGTCAAAAAAAG
>CAYSHR010000531.1:0-3170 GCA_964430795.1 uncultured bacterium | reverse complement strand
GAACACGGCCTCATAAGCAAACGACACCACACCTCAAAAAAAGCCAACGATACCTCCCGACAAGCACGTGAACCATCCCCCAATGATGGTCAATTCTGTAATGGCCAGGAGAGCTGTAACGAGACCGCCGATATATGCGACACAACTGTTCCATGCCCTGACGATGGCGTCTTCTGTAATGGCGTGGAAGGGTGTGATGAGGCGGCCGATACCTGCCTGCCGGGCGCTGATCCATGTTCTGATGATGGTCTTTTCTGCAATGGCGATGAAAGCTGCGATGAGGCGAGTTCGTCCTGTGTTCACTCGGGCGAACCCTGCGCTGATGATGGTCTATACTGCAACGGCACTGAAGCTTGTGATGAAGCGGCCAAGTCTTGCGTCTCAACAGGTGATCCCTGTAGCGATGACGATAAATACTGTAATGGTGATGAATATTGCAACGAGGATAATCACGCATGCCTCCATACAGGTGATCCATGTCCACCAGGAGAATATTGTATAGAGGATAAAGATATCTGTTCCGCATCCCCTGATGATAGCGGAGATGATGATGATGAGGATGATAGCGGTAAGGACTTATGGCCTAAAGGCGAGGTAACCGGCGGCTGCTGCGGTTGCTGATATTCCAGCAATATGCAAAAGTCAAAAAGCCGTGTTCGGATTGGTAGGAACCCTGTTTTGGACACGGCTTTTTGTTAATAAAATATTCATTCCAATTAATGACATAAATGCCGGGTAAGGGAAAAATAGTCTCATTCAATTCAGTTTTACAGGCATTTAGGGTAATTTATGAGCAGGATCAATTTTGTTGGAATCACAGCCGCGAGTGACGTGGATTACAACGACTTTGCTCCTCTGGCCTTTGGATATTTATCGTCTTATCTTAAAAAGCATATGCCCAATATAAATTTCTTTCTGGCTGAAAACGCGAAAAACGCCCTCTCATTTTCTCCCCATATAATTGGAATCAGCGCCACATCGGTCAATTATACCAAAGCGGTTAATCTGGCAAAAGAGATCAACGAAATTTCCGATGTGCCTGTTATTATTGGCGGTGTGCACATCAGTATGGCGCCTTTTAGCCTTTCTCCTGAGTTCGCGCTGGGAGTTATTGGAGAAGGCGAAGTTACACTTTTGGAACTGATGTCTCTTTTTGAAAAGAAGAGAACCTTTTACAAAAACGATTTTGGGAGAATTGACGGGCTCTGTTTTTTTGATAATGGTAAAATCAAAATCACCACAAAAAGAAAGCCGATTAAGAACCTGGACATTCTACCTCACCCGGACAGGAAGTTGGTTATAAAATCGGCTCCTCGGGCCCATCTGGTTTCAAGTCGCGGTTGCCCTTATAATTGTCTCTTTTGTTCCTCGAAGAGCTTTTGGGGCGACTTTCGGACTTTTAGCCGAGATTATGTTTTAAATGAAATCAATGAGCTTGTTACAAATTTCGGATCAAGGGAGATTCATTTTTTTGATGATCTTTTTGTGGCGGATAGAGAACGCTTTAATGAAATCCATAAAGGAATAATTAGAAGTGGTTTAAATAGGAAAGTCCACTTTTCACTGGCTCTCAGAGCCGAACTTGCCGATGAGGAGCTTTTTGATAAATTCGTTGAAATGGGGGTTTTTCAGATTACATTCGGCGCTGAATCGGCATCAAAATCAGTTTTAAAATACCTTAAAGGGCAAAAGGCCGTTCCTGAATCAAATCAGAGAGTTCTTGATCTTGCCCACGAAAGAGGAATATTCGCGACGCCTAGTTTTATCAAAGGTTCGCCGGAAGAAACAGGTGACGATTTGATGAAAACCTATTCCTTTATCATTAAAAATATTCGAGCAAGGAAAATAAAATATTTTGAGATACACAACCTGACTCCTTTTCCCGGAACCGGGATTTGGGAGCTAGCCAAAGGGAAGGGGTTGGTTGATGACCATATGAATTGGGAAGAGCTCAGATACCCGTGGGAAAAATTGTATCTTAATGAAATGATGCCAAAAGCAAGTTTCTATTTTTTTGAGACCCTTACCCAAAAAGCCAACAGAATGTTGGGACTGTTTTCAAAGAAGATAATTTGCGTTTTGGAAAAAGGTTTGGATGAAAAGGAGAATGAAAAGAGAAAAAACTTAGTGGAGAGGGGAGGATTTTTTGACAAAATAATATCCATCGAGGTTGCCGGATCAAAGGTTTACGAGAAATCAAACAAAGAGCTTTTAGAACTGGCCGGTAAGAATAATGGCAATGAATTTCTTATCTGTTTTGTTCCAAAAGCAAAGGGACTCAACCTGGAATCCGTGACCAGGCTTGTCTGGTTTGCCTTTGAAAATGATCAGGATATAACACGCTATGGAAAGTGGAGGAATTTCTATCCGATAAGTGATTTTGAAAAGGGGCTTTTTGTTTTTAAGGAAAATGTATTAAAAACATTACTTAAAACTTTAAAGAACAATAGACTTTCAGTGGATATTTTATCAACATTGACAAGTAAAGGGCACGCTACAATAACTTACAGACCTGATCTTGACCCATTCATGGAAAAAAACGAGACAGAGCGTTATTTTACATCCCGGCTCTTTTCCGATTTTAAAATATCCAATAATAAAAAGAAGAAATTGAATCGACTGAAGGCAGTGGAAAATAGAATCATCAATAAAAGTGACGAACTAAATAAACTCGAATCGGAAAATCGAAAACCCGCCAACAGCTATTGGGGCAGGGTTATTATCAAGAAAGAAAATTCATGGCTTAAAAAAATGATAAAACTCCTTTTGCCGGGAGATTGAATAATGCCGGATCAGAATGAGCAAAGCCGTCTGATGGAAAAATATCCCCTTGTGCCGGTAGCTGCTCTTTTCTGTTTTGGACTTATTCTACGCTTTGCCACGGTCGGACAGGATCCCCTTTGGACAGATGAAGCCATAGCCATGGATTTTGCCGGAGCCTCATGGGACGATCTTGTTATGGGGCTATTATATGACGCCAGTCCACCCGGCTCTTATCTTCTTTTTAAGCAATGGTCGCGATTTACTGTGGCGCCCTTTGAGGTACGGTATCTTTCGGCTCTGGTCGGCGCGCTGACGATTCCTGTTACTTTCCTTATCGGCAGAAAGCTTTTTGATGCCAGGGTTGGACTTTTCGCCGCTCTGTTGCTCGCGATTAATCCCTATCACTT
>CAYSHR010000530.1:0-3174 GCA_964430795.1 uncultured bacterium | reverse complement strand
CCTTATTTCATTTCTGGCCAGAACGTAACTGATAATCTCGGATTTCTCCGATAGCTGCTTTTTATAATCGATGTGCTGCCAGTTACACCCTCCACACTTTCCAAAATATTCACACTGAGGTAAAATACGAAAAGGGCTCGGCTTTGTAACCTTTACCAGTTCACCCTCGACAAATCTTTTTACAACCTTATTTACTTTAACAATCCCTTTTTCCTCAGGCGCGGCGAATCCCGCGAATACAGCCCAGGAACCGGGAGGGTAGCCAACAGGGGCGCCCTTGGCCTTTCCTCCAAGAGCCATGGTCTCAAACTCAACTTTGATCTTATCCCCAGGTTTAATATCGAGATTTTTTACCACAAACCTACTCCATCAAATTGATCGGAAGTGAATATGAATACTCCATTTTTGCCGCCCGGAAAAGTTTATACATCAATTAATCCATTTCGAAAGCAACATTCCAAGACCGATTCCAAGATAGTTTCCTAAAGCCAGTCCAACAAGCCCGGTAGTTAGACCGGAAACAAGGACATGCTTGTTTTTCAACGCGCCGGCAATGGGGCCCACAAAGGGCGGACCAAAAATAGCCGCGGTGGATGTTATGATAACAGTATCAGTATCTATTCTTAACAAAGCCGCCAGGATATAATGGAGAAGTATCGAACCACCCATTACAAAAGCGCAATATGAGAAAACAACCAGCCCTGTATGTGCAATTTCCTCCACATCGGCCAAAGTGCCGATGGAGACGCAAAACATGAGAAGGAGATAGTTGCCGATATGGCCGGCGCCCTCTATTTTTCTAACTTTTTTCCAAAATGAAGCCCCAATGGCTAATGTAGTGATTCCAAGAATTATTATGGAACTTGACAGTTCATCCCTGCCCAGGATGCTTTTAATTATTGCCGCCACCCCCAAGCTCGCGGCACAGATCAAAATTGTTAGACCAATGGCGAAAAGACTCGGCAGGATATCTTTCTTTTGAAATCCAGCCTCTTTATCAGGCGCCGCGCCAAAGCTCTGTCCGTTTTTTTTCTTCTTCTTTCCTTCCCAATGTGATCTGTCGAAAGGCGGCAAAAAGAGGCTCAAAAATCTCTTTGCCAAAGAGATCAGAAAGAGGAAATAGATGCCGCCCAGGACCACGTCGGCGCCGTTTATTATGGGAAATGTATTGTCATCAACGCCAAGGGCAATGCCGATTGCATTCATATTTGGAGTGCCGCCGGTATAAACACCGACAAACATTCCGGATATCTTGGCCGAAGACTCTAAAGTTTTTCCCTCAAAAACAAAAGCCGCCAAAGAAGCCATGAAAAGGACGGAGATGATGCAGAGAAAAAAAGAGACAATAGTAATTTTTGCCACTTTTACCCATTTAATAAAATCGGTGGAATATAGCAGGAGTGGAATGGCCAGCAGTATGGTTCCGGCGTTAAAAACCTCGGCCACAGACGATGATATGGGCAGAACCCTGGTGTTAACCAGCAGAATTCCCGCCATATAACACATAACCACCGAGCCCAGGAACCCAATGATTTTGACTCGCCTTTCGAGATAAAGGGCCACAGCGGGAAATATAAAAATTATAAGAGCCTGGATAACAGGAGAGATCGGCAAAACCAATACCCTTGTGGGGACTTAACAGTGGCGAAACCACCAGCGCCCCTATAAAAAAAACGGATCCAAAAAGAACCCGGTTTTCCATTGTTTCTATTTTTCAGCTAACACCCGCAGCACCCGCCGGTTACCTCGCCTTCAGGCCACATATCCTCCTCCTCCTGGCCTGTATCGTCGTCATCTGATGATGAATCAGGATCCGAAGAGCAGGTGTCGGTCTCCTCCAGACAGTATTCACCCGGAGGGCACGGGTCACCGGAAGAGACGCAGGTATCGTTCTCCTCACTGCAATTTTCTTCACCGTTACAATATTTGCCGTCGTCAGCGCATGGATCGCCGGATGATACGCAACTCCCATCCTGAGGATCGCATGCCTCGGCGCCATTGCAGTAAAGACCATCATCAGGACAAGGATCTCCTGAATGGAGACATTCCGCGGATGCTTCATCGCACGTCTCTTCACCATTGCAGAAGTTGCCGTCATCAACGCACGGGTCGCCGCTTGATCCGCAGCTATCGGTGGACTCATTACAATTCTCATCCCCATTGCAGAAAACGCCATCATCAGGGCATGGGTCCCCGGAATTTTCACATTGATCAGCCGTTTCATTACATGACTCAACACCATTGCAGAAGGCGCCGTCATCAGCACAGGGATCGCCACTTGACGCGCAAGCATCTCCGGCCTCGTCGCAGAACTCATCTCCATTGCAAAATTCGCCATCATCAGAACAGTCAGGAATATTGATCACGTCACACTGGTCATTTGTTTCATTGCATGATTCCTCACCATTGCAAAATAAACCATCGTCAGTACAAGGGTCGCCTGAATGGGTGCATGAGTCGTTTGTTTCATTGCAAGCCTCGTCGCCATTGCAAAAGAGTCCATCGTCAGTACAAGGGTCGCCCGAATGCTGGCAGGAATTGAATGTCTCATTGCAGGATTCAGTGCCGTTACAAAAGAGGTTGTCATCGCCGCAAGGCTCGACGCCATCTACACAACTACCGGCAACGCAATCTTCCGGGCCGTTGCAAAACAGGCCGTCATCGCAATCGGCGGCAACAAGGCATCCACATTCAATTACATAGTCAGCCCGCCCCGCGGCATCCACCAGAGTGAATCCTGAAATGTCCTGGGCGCCTATCATCTGGGCAAGGTTCATGCCCTCAACCTGATCGTCACAATTATTAGGATCGGCTGTAAAATGAAGTTCAATGGATACTGTGTTTCCCGGCCAGATATCATGCCCTACTGATGCCACGATGTCGGCAAAGTCGATCTGCCCATCATCATTGTTATCATCAGACGCGGGAATTGAATGAGAATATTCCAAATGATTCACATCATAAGTGTCTCTAACCGGAAGAACGTGAATTCTGCTGGTATGGCGGTTTTCTATGGTCACGGTAAACACCACCGCGTCCCCTTCCTGGATAATTCCGCCGGGATGGGATGTAAGCTCTTTTGATACGGTGCCGCCAAAGGGAATTGTCGAGGCAACCGCGTCTGTGGGGCTTGGTTTATCAAAACCGGGATCATAAACATATTCATACTGCTGG
>CAYSHR010000529.1:0-3180 GCA_964430795.1 uncultured bacterium | reverse complement strand
GAGGCGCTATCCAAAATTTGGCAGTGGAGCCAGAAGACAGATTGCCGACCGCCCAATGTTTACCATAACCGCCCAGGATACCAAGTGTAACAAGAAGATTCATCCCTGGTATGACAGGCGCCTTTCCATGAGCGAGTTGAAAAGAGGCATGGGTTTTCCCGATGATTTTATTTTGTGGAAAAAGAGCGTTGTTTTAGGTAACGCGGTGCCGCCTCCGGTTTCATACGCCCTTATCAAGACCATGGTGCATTCGCTTTTTTGTTAATAAAATATTTCGTAAAATAATTTTCAAAACAAAACGAGGAGTGACAAATGACAGAAAAAAAGTATGTCGAAGAAGAGGTTTGCGAACTTGAGAATAAGGACCATCCTTTTTCCTTCGACCAGATGAGCCACGACCAGATCGCGGAGCTTGTCAAGGCCAATCCGGCTTTGCAACGTTACATCGACCGAAAGGTCTCCCAGGGCATCAGCACCTTTTGCCATAATCAGAAAAAGAAGCAGAAGGGAGAGAATGGCCAGGAGATTTCGGGAGATGACGGCGCAAGTGAGATAGAAAAAGATACTCCTTCGGGAGAAAAGGAATTGCCGCCGGAGCTCTTGCTGGAGATTGACGCTTTAAAAAAGGCAGCCCGGGAAGCGGAGGAGATCAAAAAAAGAATTTCTCTGGAAAAACTTCTAGCCCAAAAAGGGCTGAGCGCTTTCGCGGGTCTTATTGACGACGCCGCGATGATTGAGGATCTGGAGCTGGCGATTTATGAGTTTATGAAGAAGCAGAACATGGGAATAGACTATCTGCCGGCGCGGAGCATGAGTCATAAATCGGAACTTAGCGCTTTTGAGGTTGAAATAGCGAAAAAACTTGGCATTGAGCCCGGCGAATACGAAAAACAGAAACAGGAACTTATACGAAAGGAGGGAATTTCCTAATGGCAGGATTTACCTTCAAATACATGTTAGGCGGCGGAGTAGTTTATTTGACGAGCTTCACCGTAAAAGCGGGAGAGTCGGTTTCCAAAGGAGATATGTGCAAAGTTACAAGCGGAGAGGCTGAGCTTGCCCTTTCTACCAGCACAACCGTCTTTGGCGTTGCGGCCAATGACGCGGATGAAGAAGAAACAGTAAAACTTTATCCTCCCGACTCAGTATACGGAGTAGTTGACCCAGTAGCCCGAAATTGCGGCGACGTATTGGATATCAACGGCGGCGGCGATGGTGTGGCGACAAAGCTTAATGACGACTTGACTGTTGTGCGTAACAGCTCCTCTACTGAAGACACATTGGTCATGTTGCACGATAACGCGAAGATATTTTCTAACGCGACTTAATTAGGAGGGAAGAATGGGAATATCAATTCCTGAAAATTTCGGCGAAATTCTTGAGCCGGGTTTGCGAGAAGTATTTTTCGCGGGCTATGGCGACGTGCCGGAGACTTACAGTAAAATTTACAATGTTTTTGATTCCGCTCAGAGTTATGAGCAGGACCAGGATATCGTTGGTCTTGGGGATTGGGAACAGATTGATGATGGCGATATTCTTCAGCTTGACGAAATGGAAGAAGGATACTCGGTAACCTACGAGCACCTAACCTATAAAAAGGGCTTCAAAGTCACCCGGGATATGCTTGAGGATGATCGTTATCATGTATTTTCCAATCAGGCAAAGCTTCTGGGAAGGGGCGCGGCGGAGACCAAGGAGAAGACAGCGGCGGACGTTTTGAACAACGCTTTTGACTCTGATTATGAGGGTGGGGATGAACAGCCTCTCTGTTCGGACTCTCACCCATATAAGACCCTGTCCGGGACTCAGGATAACAAAGGCACAGCAGCCCTTGACACTGATTCCATCAAAGGAGGGCGCACGGCTCTGCTTAGTCAGTTGAATGAGAGGAAGCAAGCAATAACATTTTCACCAAATCTTTTATTGGTTGTTCCTCCTGAGCTTCATGACACCGCTCTTGTTCTGACCAACAGCAGGAATGAGCCCGGTACGGCGGATAATGACATCAATGTCAGCTTCGGGCGCTATAACGTGGTTTGCGCGCCTCACCTGACTTCAGAAACCGCATGGTATCTTATCGATCCGGCCGTAGCCAGGTTGAACTTTTTCTGGAGAGTCAAACCCGATTTCAGGCAGGCTGAGATTCTGTCCACCGATGCTGTAATGTTCAGAGGCAGGATGCGCTTTTCGTGCGGATTCTCCGACTGGCGGGGTATCTGGGGAAGTGACGGCACTGTTTAGCATCCAGTAAAAACGAGAAACCGGATAACTCGGGCGCTTGTGATTCATTTTATCACGAGCGCCCTTTCTTTTTTAAAAAGGAATCTGTCATGTCCTATGAAAAAAGCGATCTTCAGTCATGGCGCGATGAGATAATCGATGAGATGAAGCGAATTACAAAAGCACCCGGCAGTGTAGTGAGTGATGGAAGCGGTTTGGATAATCAGAAAAGAATGGCAATTCTTGGCCGGCAACTGGAGGCGGTAAATCGCTTTATCGGATTAATTGACGGTCCGAAACAGATCAATATTAAAGGTGTGGATTCATAGGGAGGAAATGATGGCCAAATCGATTGAGCGACTGGTAAAAGACGCGGTTATTTCCCGGCTGGAGTCTCTGCCTGATGTTTCGGCTGTAAACACCAGCGCAAGAGGCAAAATCAAGGCGGAGGCTGATCTATCATCCGGGAAGCCTTCTGTGCTGATTACCTTTCCCGGGTCGTCAAAAATAGCTTCCTGCGGATATTACAGGTTGATTTTTCCGGTAATTATTGACGCTAAGTTCAGGTTTGACCAGGACGTTGACCTTATTGATATGGAGAGCGTCAGAGACGCCCTTGATGAATATGAGCAGAATGTTTACCTGGCAATGACCCAGGACGTAACCTGGAATGGCTTTGCCGTGGACACCAGATGCGTTTCTCAGAAGCAGAAAGTAACGACTGAAGATTTAATGGCGCCTGAAGGACTTGTCAGGTTGGGTTACCGGATTGAGTTGCACCACAAATCCGATGGGCCTGAGATCCTGGCGTAACAGTAACAAACAAATTTTATAAACGAAAAACCAGCAGGAGAGAAAGCGATGACTGTGGCCAAAGGTATATATACTCATCATTATTTTTCCACAAACCAGAGTGAATTTGACCAGGCTAAGATTCATACGGGCAATGACGCTGTAAAG
>CAYSHR010000528.1:0-3197 GCA_964430795.1 uncultured bacterium | reverse complement strand
CCAACTCCAGGATAACAGGCGCTTTAGCCGGCTTATATATCTCCACACTACCGTGATGCACTTCCACATCAATAAGCTCGTTGTTCCTGGCCATTACGGAAAAAACAGTACCAAGGACAAGCACTTTTGCGTCACCCACAACAACGTGAAATTTTTCACCGGACTTTAGCGGCGCCACATCAATAGAGATTTCCCCGTCAATCAGGCGCAAAACTTCATCAGGTTGCCCACTTTCGACAACATACTGAGCCTGGCCTTTTGCGGTGATGGTTCCCCTGAAAACCGGTGACTGGTTTTTATGTTTGTTGGAGCCTGTCCAGATAGTCGCAAACAGAATCGCCGTCAACAGGGTAATCGCCACGGTAGCCACGGCGCCGATTGCCCATTTATGATCCAGGTACTTTGATTTTTCAGTTTTAGACGCCTTTGCGTAGAGGCCGATTAATACCTTGTCAACCTGGTCTGAAGATGGTGGCTCGTAAGGAAGTTTTTCTCCCAACTCAACTATTGTATCCAGTTCTCGCCATTCCCGGGCGCAGTTTTCGCAAGAGATCAGGTGGGCATCCAATCCCTCAAAAGATCCCTCAAAATAAGCCCGGGTCAATTCCTCCGGTGTCGGACATCTATATTCTTCACCCTTCATCTTGCACCCCGTATATTGCCAATCGCAGTTGTTTTCTTGCCTGGTGCAGTTTCCGCCACACCGTACCCTTGGGAATGGACAGCATCTTCGCCACTACCTTGCCAGGTTGTTTCTCCAGCACGCAAAGTACAAAAACCTCCCGCAAATCCAACGGTAATTCCTCAATGGCGCCAGGCAGCCGGTCGAGCAATTCCTTTGCGGCAATGCTTTCCAGGACGGCCTCATCATCCACCCTGGGTTTCTCACGATATGAATATAATAGACGCATGCGCCGCCTTTCACTTCGCTGATAATGGCGCACAACATTTATTGCGATACCCAGAATCCAGGTTTTAACCGAAGACTTCTCCTTGAACCTGGAAGCGCTTTTTGCCACCTGGAGAAAGGTCTCTTGAACCAGATCGTCCCGATCCTCATTATGAAAGCCGATCATTCGCGTTATTACCCTAAAGACAACTTTATGGTGTCTTTCAAACAATAGACCCAGAGCCTCAACTTCACCCTTGCCACAGGCTACAAGTAGCGCCACATCGGGCAGATTCACCCGCTTATCATCCATTCGGTGAAGAAGCTTGACCATATTGGTGCTCATAATTCGTATTCCAGCAGGAACGATCCACTAATAAACCCCCAAGGCTCCTTTGGCAGACCCCGACCGTCAATCTGGAAATCATGGGTGTAGGGCGGTATATAGGCACTGAACCCGATACCGAATCCTGTTTGAAAACCCCCATATATTTTCCATGAAAAATCTAAATCTGCGCAAGCTATGGCACCAAAAGTGTCAAAGGGTTCCCAGCTTGAACCTGTAACATCTTCAGCTATGGGTTGCGTCTCGCCTTCAGTATGGAGCCATCCCAAGCCGGCGCCAAATCCGGGGCTGACATAAGCAGCGCCCATACGAAAAGGAAAATGCACGTTCATAATTCCATCGATCCCATAGCGTGTAAGATCGTATTTATCCATTTGATTTGAATTCCAGACGTTTCCCATTAGTCGAAGAGCCCCACCCAAACGAAGGGCGCCCAACTCCTTACAACCTCCGACAACACCTCCAAGCCAAAGAGAGCTTTCATCTTCCAGACCCACCGCGATTTCAGGTCCCTGAAAATAAAGGTGGGAGCCATCTTCACGGGCTCTCTCTTTTGCCGATTCTTTTGTCACAGGCTCCTTTGCTTCCTCCGCCTCCATATCAGGGGGCAAATCAAGGGATAAGCCAATATCACCAATAGCCCAGGATTCAATGAAAGTGGCCGCGGCTTCCGGATTATCAAAAGTGCCATTACTCCACCTGTTGTGGGAGTCACGTATTTCAACTTTCCATTCATCTTCAACATTTTCAACTGTTGCATAGATCCTCGGACAGTTCCGGTCAGGATTCGTGTTTAGGCCTCGATTAACGAGAATCCTGGATATTGGATCCGTTACCTGTTGTATTCCTTCCAAAACCACGGATGGTTTGCACTCAATTGCCAATGATGCCGTAGTAAAATCAAAAAGAATCAGCATGAGAAGAGCAATTCCAGATGGCACATAGTTCAGTCGCATTGGCTATCGTATTATCCTTTTTTTTTGGCAAAACCATTTATCTGTTTCCCATATTATATTAGTTCCCGACAAAAGAGTAAGCTTCAAAAAAAGTGATTACGTCTTTTTTCTTGACTTTTAAACCAAAGGAAAAAATATTATTGATGACAGTTACTATTTTGTTGAAGGTTGTATGAAAATTTATCTGTTCTTAGTGTTTATTATTCTGTTGTTTTCTGTTGCCTTGATGTTTTTTGGCTGTGAAGGGGGCAACAATAAAGATAATGTTTCCAGTGACGATGACACCTACCCTGAAGACGACGATACAACGCCTGGCAATGATGACGATAGTTCCGATGATGACGACGACGACGACGATGACGACGACGATGACGACGACGATGATGATGAATGCCTGCCTCCCGGCGGTGGCGATCTAACCCAACTTCAGGCAGGGGTATTTACCGGGGATCTCTATGCTCCTGTTGGCATCAGTATGGGCGGGTTTGGCATGCGTTCCGGATCCCGGCATCCATACGCCATACTGATGGGCGGATCTGAGGGATACATTGACCGCCCAAATGTTAAAGCGATTACTCTGGATAACGGCCAGGACCGCCTGGTTGTCGCCCGCGCGCCTTTTGGATTTGTAAGCGACGTTCTTTATGCCAAGGTTATCAATCGGGTCTGTGAGATTTCCAAAGTGGACCTGACTGAAAAACTATGGCTCAGCGGGACCCACACCCATTCCGGACCTGATCATTTCTATCCCATCCCTGTTCCTTTTTCCATGGTCGGCTTTGATACTTATGACGTAAATATTACTGACAGCATCGCCGATTCCATTGCCCAAACCATCAAAACCAGCATGGAGTCTATTGAACCGGCTTTGTTCGCGGCTACTGTGGTCAGCCCCTTTGATCCTGGGAACCTCTGGTTCCACGACAGGCGATGTGAGAATAACCCTCCACATTTTAAAGAGGACAGGATGTTCCTTGCCCGGATTGACAGGGCAAACGGCGACCCT
>CAYSHR010000527.1:0-3209 GCA_964430795.1 uncultured bacterium | reverse complement strand
AAGAATTTACGATTATCATCTTAAACAATTTCTTCAGAAATGGTTGCCTGGGGGAATGTTTTCAACCGACTTAAATGAACATTTAAAAATATCTGATAGCAATATTATCGCAGAAATTCGTAAAGCAGCGATAGACGCCAATCACCCCGCATATAAATACGCAAAACGCATTTGTAGTCGAGAACATTTCCGAATGGTGTACCACAGAAATTATGCGGATTATAAAATAAATCCTACAATTGCGGTTAATTTGTTTGAAGGAATAATTAAGAATTTTGATGAAAATCTTGTCTATTTTGACAGCTATCAGGAAGAAAAGCCTTCGGAAGGTCCGCTAAATTTTCCGGTTTCTAAGGAGGATGTTGGCACTGTATGGAGTATTACCGAATCGGATGTAATAGAAAAAATTCCTGGCGTTGTTGTTGATTTCATTTTCGTAGACCTTAGTATTCAAAAAAAGATAAAAGACTGGATTAATATAAAAAGATACGATATGCTGGGTCAGTCACTTGGGGGAGCAAAGAAATGAAAAAGTACGAAAGATTTACTTTAATTGCTTTTTTGCTTAAGGAAATGAAAAAAAATGGAAACTGGTGCGGTGGAACTCATGTCCAGAAAGAAATATTATTTTTAGATTTGTTGTTTAATGTTCCACTTGATTTGAATTATATACTCTACAAACATGGTCCCTTCTCCTTTGGTCTCCGCAATGATCTTTCAGCAATGTGGGCTGAAAGCCTGATTCGTTATATTCCTCAACATTATCCGTTAGGACCAAAAATTAGAATCAAGAAACGGTCGGAAATCCTTATGCGTATATTTCCTGAAACAGTTGTAAAATACCAAAACGAAATTGTATTTGTCACAAAAAAACTAAAAGATTCCGGAGTCATTGAACTAGAAGGTCTTGGGACGGCGCTTTGGGTTTCTAAAAAAGAGAACATTGGACCTTCTGTTTCTGCTCGTGCAAAACGGTTGCACAAAATTAAAAATCATATCTCCGAGGAAAACGCGACTAAGTATATCAATATTGTGGATAGAATTATTGCTGATTCCGAAGCCCTTTTATCTTGAGGTTAACCTGTCGCAGTCGAAATTACTTTTTTGATATCCAGGTGTGAAACTATAAAAAAAGCACTCTTTTTGTAAAAAATTATTGAGAAAGTCATTTGCCTCCTAAAACATTACCCTGGACAAAGCTCAAAAAATATTTTTAAATGACGTTGGCAGATCCTGCTGTTTCTTCATTACAAAAGAGGTCTAAAATGAAATTTCTCACTACTCTAATCCTCATTACCCTTTTGCTTTTTCTTTTTGTCACCACGGCCGGCGCCGACGACATTAAGTACGCCCTGTCCATGTTTCATTTTAATATTCAATATGTTTGCGGCGGGATGGAGGGGTTGATTCCTGCGCCTCTGCCCCCTTTTGAAACCTGGGAATTAACCGCCGTCGAGACCGAGGACATGATTGTAGTCGAGAGTTTCGAGCCTATCGTTGATCTTTTCCTGGCTCATCCGGGATGGTCGGTCACCCTCGAGATGCAAGGTTATTTTCTTGACGTATTGGCTCAGCGCCACCCCGCCATCCTGGAAAAACTTAGGGACCTGGCCGATGCCGGGGGCGCGGAGCTTGTGAGTTTTCATTATTCAGACCAGCTTTTTATCGCCTACTCCTATGAAGATTGGCGCCACTCTGTTGAGCTTACAATCGCTACTTTTGATAGGTATGACATGCCTCTATCGGGCACTGTATTTTGCCAGGAAGGTCAGGCCAGTCCAGGTATGGCAACCGCCATGGAGGAATATGGATACCAGACCATGGTCTGGCCCAAAAATCTTTGGAAATATCAGTATGGAGACTTTGACGCGGCGCCCTATTATACTTTTGGCAACGTCGATATGATTGCCGGGTCAAAAGGCGTTAATGACAATGTAAACGGCGTATACGTAGACTGGACATTTTTCGGCGATGGCGAGCTTCTGGCCACGGCGGACCTCGATCCGTATTTCCCCTGGCTCTTTTTTCACAAACCCTGGGCGGTGACCGAATATGAGGAGGAGCTTCAGGACCTTGAGGATAATGGTTACATTATCGGCTCTGTGGAAAACTACATCAGCGATTTGAAAGCCGCCGGGGTTTCCCCAGTCACTCCGCCGGCGCTGATGGGCGGAACATGGCAACCCGATTCAACAGACGGCACACATAAATGGATGGGAGGCAGAGGAATTTGGGGAAAGGACGAGCGGGATAACTTTGTACGCACTCTGGGCGCCATTGCTCACAGAGAGGTTCTGGCTGCCCAACTAATGAACTCCGAAGCAGCTCTTGACTCGGACAGTCGCCTTGAGAGTGCCTGGCGCTTGTTAGCTTTAGGGCAGGTAACAGACGCGTCAGGAATCAATCCATACAAAGGCGAAATCGAATACGGCGTTGCCCATATGGCCGAAGCCCTATACATATCAAGGGAGATAATCGAGAGAGGCAAGCTGACTCTTGGACATGATAATGTAATAATCGACACCGCCACCCAAACCATTGTAGAGGGCACAGAAACATCCGGGACACCGGAACCGGCCCAGGCGCCTGTTGAAGTTGAGGTAAAGGCCGTTGGAAGAGACGTTAAACAGGCATGGTACGCCTATTCATCCTCTCCCCTGGTGTATAAACTTGTAGTGGATGTTGGAAAAAAGGAGGACGGTTTTATAAATGAAATCGACTTCAGATTTTATGGAACGGACGGTCCAATTGAATATTCGCCGGGTCTGGCGGAGGATCAGATTTATTCATACGACAGGGCGCAACTTGTTTTTGGGCATTTTTACCTGCCCCTGGCAAATGGCCTTATCGGCCTTGGCGACGGCTGGTATATCATAAAAGACACCTCAACCAGCCACCTTTCAGCCATGGTTTTCACCGCCTCCCCTGATGTTGCTTTCAGGGACGAGACCGCGGCCTACTTTGAAGCCTACCAGCATATTTTTTATCTGGTTCAAGGTAAGGAAGCCGCCCTGGAATTCGCCACGAACCTAAACATTACACCCACTCTTTACAGATAGGAGTCTGCTATGAAATATATATCCATTATCCTTTTGGTTTTTCTTATTTTTATTGGCTGTTTCGGGAGTGAGAAAACCGATAACGCGAATAATTCCCCGGATAATGGAGATGACGACGACGATCATGACGACGACGATGACGAAACGACA
>CAYSHR010000526.1:0-3217 GCA_964430795.1 uncultured bacterium | reverse complement strand
ATTAATGGCTTTAAAGAACTTATCTAACTCGTCTTGGTAAGAGCCCTTAATGAAGTTCAAAAGGAAGAGGATAAGGAGATGAAAAGGAAGTTTCCTCTGCCGGGAAAAATCGTGAGGTGAGTGTCTGTTGCGGGCAAGAAACTCTTTGGAAAATATAATACTTTTAAGTTGTTCAATAAGTTTGGTACAAATTTTGGAAAGCAGGTTCTGTGCCACAAACAGCAAGTTCGCTAACTTTTTTTGCCATGTCTTTCTCCTTTCCAGATAGAAGTTGATTTGAAGAATCAATCGTAATAGTAACATGTAATTACCTGTTTTTGCAAGTGTTTTTTAAGAAAACGGTGTCTTAAGTTAATGACATTGAGTTTCCACCCATTCCGTTTGATGGTTTCCACCGATTCCGTTTGAAAGCTTCCACTCATTCCGTTCCAAGGTTTCCACTCATTCCGTTCGAAAGTTTCCACTGCGATTATTAAAAAAAGCGGCGCTGGATAACATCCCAAACCATAGTATGCTTCTTCAGAAAACAATGAGGAGAATACTATGCCACAAAGGAAACTGTCCATGCGTAACGTTAGAGAAGTTTTACGGCTTAAGTTCGAACAGCAACTCACCAATCGCAAGATTGCCCAAAGCTTGGGGATTTCCCACACCGTCGTCAACGACTATGTGCGCCGGGCAAAAAAAGCTGCTCTCACCTGGCCGTTACCCGAGCACTGTGATGACGAGGCATTGGAAAAACTGCTGTCTGTTCATGAACAGCCATCTCCAAACAATTCGAAGCCCATGCTTCCCCTGAAGTATGTGTACCAGGAATTGAAGAAAAAAGGGGTAACGCTTCAGCTTCTATGGCACGAATACAAGCAGACATACCCAGAGGGGTATCAGTACAGCTGGTTTTGTGACTTGTACCGCAGATGGTTAAAAACACTGGATGTTACCCTGCGCCAGGAGCATTGTGCCGGAGAAAAGCTCTTTGTCGATTTTGCCGGGCAGACCATGCCCATTTACGATCCGCACTCCGGCGCGAGCACTGAGGCACAGATTTTTATCGCCTGCCTGGGAGCCTCAAATTATACGTTCGCCTACGCTACGCTGAGCCAGAATCTGACTGACTGGATTACGGTTCATGTCAAAGCGTTCGAATTCTTCGGCGGCCTTCCACAAATCGTCGTGCCGGACAACTTGAAAGCGGGCGTCAAAAGCCCCTGCCGCTATGAACCGGAGATCAATCCCACCTATCAAGAGCTGGCCGATCATTACGGCTTTGCCGTTATCCCTGCCCGGGTTCGTCGTCCTCGCGATAAGGCCAAGGCTGAATCAGCGGTGCTGCTTGCTGAACGGTGGATTTTGGCCGCCCTGAGAAACCATACCTTCTTCTCCTTAGCGCAGTTAAATGGCGCCATCGCCCAGAAGCTCACAGAACTCAACAACCGCCCGTTTCAAAAACTCGAGAGCAACCGCTCACAGCTGTTCGAGACAATCGAAAAACCGGCCCTTAAACCCCTTGCTCAACGTCCCTACGAAATCGGGTTCTGGAAAAAGGCAACCGTCAATATCGACTACCACATTGAAGCCGATCGCCATTTCTATAGCGTTCCCTATCAGCTGGTGGGCAAAAAGGTCGAGGTTCGCCTCAGCGCCCACACCGTAGAGGTCCTTTTCAAAAACAAACGCGTTGCCTCACATCGTTGTTCCCGCCGCAAAGGGGGCTTCACCACTGTCGCTGGTCATATGCCCGAACCACATCAGAAATACCTTGAGTGGACTCCTTCACGAATCATTAAATGGGCTTCCGAAACAGGGCTCAATACCAAAGCGTTGGTTTCAAAAATCCTTACCAGCAGAGCTCATCCCCAGCAGGGTTATCGCGCGTGTCTGGGCATTATGCGCCTGGGCAAACGTTACTCACCGCAGCGGCTTGAAGCTGCGTGCACTCGGGCTCTATCAATACGGGCATACTCCTTTAAAAGTGTTGAGTCCATTTTAAAAAATGGGCTCGATCAGCAACCGCTGCCCAACGATCAGCCCAAACTGAAACTCATCCCCTTAGATCACCACAATGTGCGTGGCAAACACTATTACCAACAGGAGGATCCCGATGCTCAGTGAACATACTATGGAAAAACTCTATGCCATGAAGCTCAACGGCATGGCCGACGCCTTAGAACAACAACGTGCCGTGCCCGA
Organism: uncultured bacterium; assembly: GCA_964430795.1. Lineage (GTDB taxonomy): Bacteria > Lernaellota > Lernaellaia > JACKCT01 > CAYSHR01 > CAYSHR01. The sequence goes on along the minus strand of CAYSHR010000526.1, from coordinate 1,027 downwards.
TATAGCAGAACTTTCTTTTGAACAGCGCTTTTCTTTGCTTGTCGATCAACAATGGACCTGGAAAGAAAATCGCCGTCTCCATCGCCTGCTTTCAAACGCTAAACTCAAGATCAATGCCTGTATCGAAGACATTGACTACAGAAACAAGCGCGGCCTCGATAAATCGGTCATTTTATCCCTTGCCGCCGGCGACTGGATAACCCAGACCCACAACATCATTATTACCGGTCCCACCGGTGTGGGCAAAACGTACCTTGCCTGCGCTTTGGCAAATAGTGCCTGTCGTCAGGGATTCTCGGCATTGTACATGCGCGCTCCCCGCCTCTTCCAACAAGTGACTCTTTCTAAAGCCGACGGCAGCTATCCAAAACTTATGAATAAATTGGCCAAAACAAAAGTGCTCGTTATTGACGACCTTGGTCTTGCTCCCCTCATTGACGCAGAACGAAGGGATCTGCTTGAAATCATTGAGGACCGCTATGACTTTGCATCCACCATCGTCGCCAGTCAGCTTCCCCTTGACCTGTGGCACGATACCATAGGTGATCCCACAATCGCTGATGCGATCCTTGATCGGCTAATCCATAACGCACACAAAATCCAACTTAAAGGAGGTTCTATGAGAAAAAAGACGAAGAACAACAACGCTCAACATTGACGAAATACATAAAATGTGTAAAAAAATAAATTAACGCCTGCGTCGCTTCGCTCCGGTCGCAGTGGAAACCATCAACTGGAACGACTGGAAACCTTCCACTGGAACGGATGGAAACCTTGGAGCGGAACAGGTGGAAACCTTCACCGGAATAGGCATATAGGGAAAGATGTGTATGACAAGATGTATGATGAATTCAATGACACACAAAAAAGTATTATTGATAGGTTCCTTTACGACAAAGTAGGAATAGTGGATGAGTTTAAAACAGCATTTGGTGTGTGAGTGAATAAAAAGGCGAAAATGAGGAGATAGACATGGCCCAAAAAATTGACTCGAAAGAAACCGATAGTCTGGAAGAAGCATTTATGT
>CAYSHR010000525.1:0-3225 GCA_964430795.1 uncultured bacterium | reverse complement strand
ATACACCATGCCGACATTCCCTTGGGTATCAGTATCCATTTCAATCAAAGCGGGTCTGCCATCAAAGGAATCAATAAGTTTTACTTTCCAGTCACCTTTAACTTTTTTCGCGTATTTGATACCTTCTTGCGGCACGATAAAGGCCACATGGATATTGTCATCTAAATCAACAGCAATGTCGCTTAGACCTATGGTTCGATTTCCCTTAAAAGTATCCGCTATGTTTTCAACTTCCCACTGCCCGCTTGAATTGGTGGCATACTTTAATTTTTGGTCGGTTTCGCTAAAATAGGTTATGTGAACAGATCCCTTTGAATCAAGAGCGATTCTTGAGTATTTTCCCACAATATTTTTCCTGTCCAAAGGAAACCTTTTCCAACAACCACTGGAGTTGGTGGCATAGTATAAACCAGTCGTTTTAGTATCGTAATAGGCTAAATGCGCGGAACCATTATCGTCCAATGCCAGGGCGCGCGCAAAATATGCCTTTGCCGATTCATCAATGAATTCAGTGTTCCATTGCCCTGATTGATTGCTTGAATAAAGTAGTTGCCCTTCGTTAAGGACACTGTGGCTGATGTGGGCATTACCGATGCTGTCGGCAAAAAGCGAATTTGCATAACCGCTTCCATCAATGTTTTGATCGAAAAGCATACCAATCCAGGAATCATATTTATCTGTAGCGTATCCTGGAAAACCATGATCGTTTTCGTTGCTTTTGGTTTTAAAGGCGATGTGAGTTTTTCCCAGATCATCAATGTCCAGGGCATAGCTTTTTGAATCCAGATCAAGCCACGGGCGTATAGCATTTGCTTGCCACGCGCCGGATTTGTTTGTTATGTGCTGCAAGGATGTAGCGAAAATCGGAGTTGGCCGAGGCAAGCCTTTTGGACTGCTCCATTCGATGCCTACAATACGATTCTTGCCATAAGTAATATGTACTTCACCATCAGTGCCAATGCCAATATCGTTGCCCTGAATCTCGAAATAAATATCAGATGACAGAATCAGCGGGGTGTTCGTCCAGGCGCCGTCCTTGTTTGTCGCGTAATATAATCCCATGCCCCACGAATTTTCCTTACTCAGGTAACTGACATGAGCGTAGCCATTAGAATCCACAGCAACTTTGCAGACCTTGCCGTTGGCGATTAAATCCTCAACCCAGTTTCCACCGCTGTTACTCATGTAAAATATATTATCATTTTCCTCTTCCTCTTCCCTGAAGACAATGTGGGCAGAGTTTGTATGGTCTACGTCAATTGAGACGTCAGGACCGACTTTATCGAGAGTCCTCAGATATTTTGCAGTCCATACCCCTGAAACATTCGTGTTGTAAAAAAGTTCTTGAGATGATTCTTTCAGATAAGCCAGATGGTAATTGTCGTTCCGGTCAATCACCATATCCAAATAATAGGGAAATACATCTATCAGTTGGCTTGACCATACACCTGGAGCATGTCGAGTATATAACAAAAGGAATTTAGCTTTTTTCGCGGCGACATGGATATTGCCAAAAGAGTCTTTTACGATTGCCGTTCCAGTGCTCCCCGGATTGCCCCCCGCTATTAACCGCAATGTAGAATCTTCAAAATGCAAAATGTCTTTCGCGACACAGGCATTGTCAGCATCGACCTGAGCGTCATCGTCATCAACAATAACAATAACTGTATCATCATCAGGCACAATGGAACTGAATTCATCGCCACCGGTATAGTCACAATTGATAACGCTGCCCAGTATAAAGAGAGAAACCCATAAAAAAACAAGGGAAATGGATTGGCAATATCTTAACATGCCTTACCCTCCTTAAACTTGAGGTGTCGTTAATGTTTTAATAATTTTACTATAAAGGCCAATAATTTGGAACCTGTTGTTTTAACCTATTGATTTTCTCCCATCTAACCGCTTCGCGAATATGCCCTATTTATAAGGGCATAATCGGTAAGCCGATACAGCTTTATTTAGCAAATTGACCATAAGCCTCGCCCGTTGTATTCTTAATCTTTCCTTATCTCGCGAAAGAGATTCAGCATGAGTAAAAAGAAGCCCAAACTCAAAGTCGCCATGATTGGTCTTGGAGATATAACCTTTCTTCATCAGCCCGCTTATGTTGACTTTGAACACGGGGAACTGGTGTCAATTTGCGATGTAAGCCGGGAACTTTTGGACAGAAGAAAACAGGAGTGGGGCATAGCGAAACTCGAAACCGATTACAAAAATATTCTGGCTGATCCCGACATCGATATTGTTGAGATAAACACCCCTCACCACCTTCATAAAAAGCTTGTGATTGAGGCCCTTGAGGCCGGCAAACATGTGGCGTGCCAGAAGCCCATCGCCACCTCCATTTCCGATTCCGAGGCTATGGTCCAGGCGGCAAACAGCAATCCCGGGCAACTCAGGATTTTTGAGAATTTCGTTTTTTATCCGCCATACGTAAAAGCAAAAGAGCTTATTGAAGCTGGGGAGATCGGTGAAATACTCACCATTCGGTTCAAGCTTGGGACCGGGTTTTTCGGGTCGAGATGGATTCCTCTTTCTTCCGAACTATGGCACCTTACAGAGAGCGCTAACGGTATGGGGCAGGCGGTTTTTGACGACGGTTACCACAAGCTCTCCATGGCGATTCATCTTGTGGGACCAATTCTCTCCGTCATGGGATTTATCGACAGGACGTTTTTTTACGCTGATGAACCGGCCCAGCTTATGTGGCGATATAAGGAGAGAAAAACCCTTGGAAGTTTTGATATCGCCCTGGCGCCCAGCCTGTACACAAGTTCCAAATATTTTCCCGCTGACGAGAGAATCGATATTGTCGGAACCAGTGGAACTATCAACCTCTCATGTTGCACCGGGAAAATTTTCGACGGCGCCCCTCTTACTCTTTATAAGGACGGCGCCCGCTATTGTTTTGACGACCTTGAAACCGATTGGGCCGCGAGCTTTGTTGCCGGTATTCGCGACTTTCCTTTGGCCATAAAAGAGAACCGCCAATCTCTTATATCGAGCGAAAGGGCGACGGAAATCGTCAAATTCGCCTATGCCCTTATTGTCAGCGCGAAATTAGGAAAGGAGATACGCCCTGATGAGGTAACAGATGACCTTGTGGCCGATTCTCTTGGCATAAAAAGAAAGGGGACCGATAGATGAAAAAGTTGAAGAAAGACATTATCGGTGATTTTTTCAGGTCCGCCGCCTCGTCCCTTATTATCAGATTCGCTCTCT
>CAYSHR010000524.1:0-3226 GCA_964430795.1 uncultured bacterium | reverse complement strand
CGTGAATTTTCACATCATCAATAAAACCGGACTTTGCCCAGGATAACCAGGGCGCCAACCAGATTCCGCCCGGGTTTGCCTTGGGATCAAGACAGTCCCAATGAGAAAAGACGCCGGTTATCATTCGCTTGTTGTTTTTTGATTTCTCATCAGGGCAGTCGACATGAACCACCAGGCGGTTTTTGTTTTTGATGATATCCGTGACATCATAAATTCGGGCGTTGAAATATCCCTCATGGGCGCCAAGGCGAACTCCATTCAAAAAGACCGTGGACCAGTAAAAAACTCCCGGCAGAGTGATGCGATATCTTCCGGCTTTTCTTTTTCTAATGGAGAAGGTTTTACGATAAACGACTTTGCCCGTATGGTCGCAAAGGGCAGGGTGGTCTTGCCAATGAGAAGGAACACCCATGGTCAACCATCCATCGAGATTCTCTTCATTGGAAGGAAAGTTTTTTACAGCGCATAATTCCCATCTGCCCGAAAGCTCCTTTAACTTCATCGCAAACACCATCTTCCCTTTAGAATAAACAGGTAATCATGCTAACAACGGCTATTTTGACTGTCAATCGGATAAACGCCTTGACCTTCCTGTCAGTTACGTAATACATCATTGGCAGCGCCTTAATTTATCAAAGATTCGCTGATGTCAAAAGACCTTCGCAAAACCAGTCCTTCGTACCAAAACAAAAGCCTTCGCAAGGCTATGTTTTGTTTTATGGCCGGACTCTTTCCCTGGGCCCTTATCGCCTTTTCCCTTTTCGCTCTTTTGTATTGGCACAGGTTAAACATTTTACCTACAGGGCATGATTCCCTTCCCCACTTTCTTACAACCCTCAGAGTAGCTTTCTCCTTTATGAGAGAATCCTCTTTAATTTTTTCGGAAATATTTTTAAATGCCCCGGCAAGATATATGCCCGCCACCTATGTGGTTGGCGCGGTTTTTCTTTTGGTTTCCGATTTCAGCCTTTTTTCCTGTTCCTTGACCGTGGCCCTTTTCTGGACTCTGGGACTCTTGTCCCTCTACCTCATTGGAAGAATATTATTTACTTGGAATAGATATATCCCCGCACTTATGCCCGCTGTTTTTCTGGCCATTCCCTCCTTCTGGGAAATCGGATTCTCCTACAATCTTGAAAGCGGGCTTTTCGCCGCCACCGCGGTAATTCTGACTTTTCTGGCTTACGCGAATAAGATGGGGACAAGGTACTTTGCTCTTGCCCTTGTCTTAATCTCTTTTCTGGTTTTGTCAAAAGCCGTACTTGTTCTTCACATTATTCCCGCGGGCTTGTTCCTTGTTCTTGTTCAAAAAGAAGGGCGGAAAAAGCCGCTGATAATTTTGTTAACCGTAATTCTGGTTTCTTCTTTATGGCTCATCTCCAGGTACTCGAAAGTCGGCGTGGAGCTTACCGTGGACTACATGGGCACAACGGCAAATGTAAATCCCCGCCTCTATTACACCGACCTCATTTTAAAAACATTTCACTCTATTCCTCTTTTAGCCGGGTCAGTTTTATTTCTCATACTATTAATAAGAAAAAAGGAAATTCCCTTTTTGTGCCTGCCCTACATTGCGCTTTTTTTATCTCCCTTTATTTTCTACACCTTTGTTATTTCCACCAAGCACCCGTGGTATATTCTCCCTGGATACATAGCTTTTCCGGCTCTGTTTTTAATTATGGCCCAGAGGTTATGGGAAAAAAAGTACGTCAGCATTCCGGTTATCGCCGCTCTACTTTTTTATAGTTTTCTGGCTATCAGAAACATAAGCATAGTCGCGGCCAATTCCGTTCCAGGTGGAATTGTTCATAAAAGAATCGAAGGATTGCGGCTGGCCGTTCCCCCTACTGACATTGAAAATATTTTAGCCGCCAAGATAATTGGAGATATTCAGAATGACCCAAAGATGACTAGCGCCATAGACCTGTCAAAAACTCAATTGTCGTCAAAAAGGCTTATGCTTATCGCCCTGTCTAAAGAACCGAGGATCTTTTTTGAGTCCCAACTTATAATTACAGACAGGATTCTTGATAACTTTCGTCTTTTTACCGAAGCTCTTCCGGAAAGAACCAGGGTCTACGCCATTGGGGAGGAATGGCCTCGAGTTTCGCCAGGGCTTTTTTGCGACAAGCCCAATTTAAAATACCTGAACTATCTAAGTGACGCCCTTGAGGGAGAACGAGAGAATTTTAAACTGATGGGCACACAAAAACTTCCAGAAGGTTTAACCCTTACGGTTTTTGAAAACCGTTTTCCTGAGAAAACTTATGCCGGGAACGGCCTGCTTCTTTATGAACCGATTTCCAATAACATACATGACTTGAAAACTTCCGGAGACTGGGAGGGCGCTCTTGAAAAAATAGAAAAAGCCCGCGCTGTCGCCCACCCAATAAATCAGGCCGGCATCAATCTTGAGCATGGGCTGATTCTGGAAAAACTCAATCGGTTGGATGAGGCGGAAAAGATATTGGAAAAAACATTTTCCAATCAACTTGCCTCATCACTACAGACCGGAGATACATTTCTGATCATGGCCAGGATCGCGGATAAAAAAGGAAAGACAAACAAATCTCAGGAGCTTTTTGAAAATGCCCTTGCTCATGACGTTACGCCGGGGCTTCTTGCCGACTCGGCGGCTATGTTGTCAATTTCCACAAAAAGCAACTATAACGATATTAGAAATGCTATCTCTCTTCTCGAAAAATCTTTTGGCAAGGCAAGGGGCGCCAACTTGGGAAAAATAAGGATCAGCATAGGTAAACTGGCAATGAAAATCGGAGACTACGAATACGCTTTGGAGGTTTTTTCAAAGGCAAAAGAAGAAGTAACTGACGGGTCCACCATTAAATGGCTCGAAGACTCTATTCTGGAAATCAACAGCATAAAATAATTTGTTAAAAACCGCTATTTCCCGAAGTTGAACATGGCTAAAAACCTGGAGATTAAAAACATATCATTTTATCAATCAATATTACTTTTTTTTCTGCTCATTATTGTATTGGTGATTTTCGACAATATTATTAACCCGCCCTTTGATCAGCCCTCATCCCACCTTGTTCTTCTACTTTTTGACGAATATGACAATACTCTATCTGGAATTAAAAAGCCCAAAGACCGTTGCCGGTTTATTCCAACCTGCTCTGATTATATGGGCAGGGCCGTGATGAGGAATGGGTGATTATACGGGGTTATAAATGTGGTTTTCGGGGTGCCCGGTTCGAGACAT
>CAYSHR010000523.1:0-3230 GCA_964430795.1 uncultured bacterium | reverse complement strand
GCTATATATATCACGTCCTCACTGGTAATGGCGCTGCCGGCGTAATGCCCTACCGGCCCCGCGTCCACTACCGATGGAACCCAAAGACCCGATTTATTTGTGGCGTATTTCAGCCAGTTATTTGTTTTGTCAATATGGGTTATGTGTATATCATCGTCCTGATCTACGAGAATATCCGCCTCGCGTCCCAGATTATCCGACCCTGAATCAACCACAACTGTGATCCAGACAGGTGAGCCATAGTTGTCCGTATAAGCCAGATGCCCGTCGCTGTTGGAAAACGCGAGGTGAGTATTATAGAGAGAATCCCACGTCGCGGAAGGCCATGATACATTTTCAGTATATATTTGTTCAGATACCCAACTTCCAGTGGAATTATTAAAACGGACAAAGTATTCGGTTTCATTTGAACTATAGAAGAGGTAGGCGAAATCGGTTTGGTCCGCCAGAAGGTTTACGTCATTGTCCTCAACGATTCCCTGGTCCAGAATGGTGGTTTCCCATAAACCGGTCTGATTTGTCAGAATCTGAAGTTCATCGTCTGCACTGTTATAGGCTGAAATAAATGTCTTTTCCGAGGAATCCACAGTAATAAAATGCCTATAGAACTCGTCATCGCCAACATTTTCGGTAACCCATGAACCCGTGGCATTGGTCCCATATCTCATATCGCCGGCGCCCCATTGGTTATATACAATGTGAGCCTTGTTATTCCCATCAAGAGCCATGTGGAAGTCGCCACTAATATTGTCACTGTCAAGAGTTTCGGTATTCCAACCGGTTCCTGAATTTGAACCATAATTTAAATTACGATTTACACCATCGGCATATGCCACATGCAGAGTATCATTACTGTCAGTTAATATCTGAACCGGTTCGCCCATATCCTCGCCGGCTTCGATGGTTTCAGTTACCCAGGAACCGGTGGCGTTGGTGACGTACAGAAGGTCCGGCTGCCCCCAATCGCGATGGGTAATGTGAACGAATCCGGCGCTGTCAACGGTGATGTCGCAGTAGTCGCCGGTTCCGCTTTCCGAATCGACTGTTTCTATTGTCCACGCCCCTGAAACATCGGTAGCCAGGATCAAAGTAAAAGTGTCCATGTCAGCATAACAGATATAATAATTTCCGTTGGCGTCCACGTCAAAGCCGTACCATCTATCATCCGGATCAATCCCTGTTAGGCCGGGTTCAATTTTCTCCCATTGCCCCGAAACATTAGTGGCGATGCCCAATGAATGAACAGTCAAGTCTATAAACAGAACATGAAGATTGCCGGCGGAATCAACTTTCATCTCAGGATAATAGCCATTATTCATAATCGATGTTTGAGTTACCGCCTTCGCGCCTGTAACCGTGTAGAGAATCAACTCTCTGGCGCTGTCAGCCACTACCAGCCGTTCTCCGCCTGGGCCAAAGCCAATGGGCGCGCCGTTAGAACCGGGCTCGCCGCCTGTAACCTTTTCCACTATTTCCACTGAATCATCATCATCGTCGTCATCATCATCGTCGCCCGAGTCATCATTATCATCATCGTCAGGCGTGTCATTATCATCATCATCGTCGGTGTCGTCATCGTCAGCGGGAGAGCCGCTGTCTTCGTCGTCATCGTCGCCGCAATCGCATCCAAACCCAATAAAAGCAATCAGATAAATCGCGATAAGGACTATAATGATCCTGAAATAAGCCATGATTGCACATCCAAAAATAATTTACCATCGCACTTTTATGCGGCTGAAAAAGTATAACTTACTTTTACAACCAATTTGCCTTTCGTTATTCATAAATCATCTTTTATGGGTAGGCTGCCCCATGGTGAACATTAAAAGTCAAATCAAAATTCACCCACGGGCGGGCCATACATGCCGCCCATCTCCACGCCGGCGGTGACTGACCAGACTTCTTCCACGAGCTTCCACCATACTTTCTCGCGCTCAAGCACCTCAACACGAATTCGCCCGGACATGGCCATGCGAGTGTAGGGCACATTTCCTTCCGGCCTTGGCGCCGGCAAAATCGCGGGAATATCGTCGCCAAAAAAGCCGGTGACCACATAACGCCGATCTTTTCGGCGAATGTCCGCCACGACCTCGCCCTTTTCATAATCGCTGGAAAACTTGAATATGGAATCCAGGTCCTGACTGCGGATTTCCACCAGTTCATCGCCATGGCGCCAAACGAACATACCGGCTTCCAGCCCAATGTTGCCGCCGGCCACAGCCAGGGCATCGGAGGCATTGGGAAACTCCTGACTCTGCATCCAGATGTAACCTTCCGGGAAAAAGTCGCCCCAATTATGATCCTGGAAAACGTCGGCGTTATCAAAGATGATCCTTTCGCCGTCCCAATTGATCACTCCAGTCCCCCGTCCACGTAAGGCGCCAACGTACCAATTGACGGGCAGGCCCGGGAAATTCGTCATCCCTCCCATAGTGTCAGGCCAGGGTTCGATGGTTTTATAATCAATATCCCAACTCACATTTTGACCCTTTTCATAAATATCACCGTCAAAATGCCCTTCTTTGGCATGGTTGCCCGCCGTCTCCATGTCAAACTCATTACGATCAGCCGAAAACCCGTCTATCAGAAACGAGCCATGGACTACATCGCCGCCATTTCGGGCAATGACCACGTGGGCGCCCTTTGGGTCAAGGATCATAGCGCCGGGATTCTGGACGCTGTAGATAAAGCCGAAGCTCCGCCCATCCTGTAGCGCGACACGAAAAAACCAGCCCTCGTAAAAGGGATCAGTCCAACCGTTCCAGTGATATCGATTGGGGTCGCCCCAGGGCGGGTCATCATCGTCATCAATGTCATCATCCGTCTCAGCCAAGGCTGCGGCGTGACTTGGATTGTCACCCGAGTCAGGGTCATCCGCCTGCCCTGAACCTGCCGAAGGGTCGTCGCCACACGATGCAAAAAGAACCGTGGCGAATAGAAGCAGAATTTGAAGAACAAATCTTGACATGATTGAGCGTTTCCAAATTAACGTGTCATTCTGAAAGAGCGAAGAGACTGAAGAATCTTTTTTACTTCCAGTTAGATACTTCACTATATTTTAAATAACATTACTAATGATTATAGCATTCATTTAAACCACTGCAAACAGGAAGTTTTTGTAGGTATTCCGGGATGACGAAACTATTCCCAGGGCGCCTGTTGATCCGCTGGAACCCATTCTGAAAGAGGTGCGCAGGCGGACCCGGGTTGTAGGCTGTTTCCCGGACGGG
>CAYSHR010000522.1:0-3253 GCA_964430795.1 uncultured bacterium | reverse complement strand
ATTGATTTCGCCCTTCCCGGATGCTACAGGATATGTGACAACCTTGGGTATAATCAGCAGATCATGAGAATCGCCGGCGCTCTTTCACCATTGGAGGGCGAATGCCTTGACGCCATGGAGATTGCCGCGAAAGATCACGCTACCAAGGAGAGGTTAAAAGCGATTTACGCTGATTTTGCTCAAAGGGAATTTCCAAAAAACGAGTCTGAACCCGGAACCGATGAAAAAACTTCCAGTCAACTTCAAATCACAATTGGGAACCTGGCCAAAGGGCATAAAATTATAAAAGAGATGTCGGGAAAATCGGATCAGATAATTGAGGATTTCTCCTTTACGCCGGTTAAAGACGCCCACCTCAGGGTAAAGGATTATCTTGCCCGGATAAAAGAAATCGCCCGGGAGAATAATATCAACCTTTCATTTGACTTGCCGCCAATTGAAACGGTTTTAAAGAAGTTTGCCCAGGGGCTGGAGTTATACTCGGAGAATGATCTTTTAAGAGCCCTCGGTGTCGTGGTTAACAAAGCTCTTGTTGGACCGAGGACATTTCATCTTGACGTGGCAAATGGTTGTAATACCGATTGTGTCTATTGCTGGTTCCACTCTCCATTTTCCAAAGACCGGGTTGACGCGGCAAAGTTTGACTCGAAGTGGCGCAAGGAACTCATGCCCTTTGAGATGTTCAAAAACCTTGTTGATGATCTTGAGAAAACCGGGTGCAAAGAGGACGTGGTTCTTTCAGGAAAGGGCGAGCCCCTAATTCACCCCAAAATAATCGACATGGTAAAGTACCTTAAAAAGAAAGAAATCTTTACAACCCTTTTTACAAACGGCCTTCTTCTGGACGAGGATATCTCCAGGGCGTGTGTCAAAAGCGAACTTGATCTGCTCTATATCTCTCTATCGGCCGCTTCTGAAAAAGTCTTTGACTCTATTCAGACAAAGCCCTCTTCCGGGGCTTTTTCCAAGGTGATAAAAAACATTAACCGTCTCATTCAAATACGAAAGGAATCAGGCGGCTCCAAGCCCGAGGTGGTTCTGGTTGACGTTGTTTGTAACAGGAACAACCACGAGGTGACCCAGTTCGCAAGGCTGGCCGTGGAACTTGGCGTGGATCATCTGAGGTATCAATTGGCCGCTATCGAGCCCTATAACCAGACATTGGCTTTGAATAATGAGCAGATTGGCGCCCTTTTGGAGGATGTGGAGAAAGGAAAAACCATGGCCGAGGAAGGAGGCGTTAAAGTAATCGCCAACATCGACGCTCAATTGGAAAAAGGGCGGGGAAACTGGAGCGGCGATAAATACCTTGATGCGGGCTGCCTTGCCGGCTGGACTTTTGCCAGAGCCTGGGCCGACGGCGTCCTTTCTTTCTGCTGCTCGCCAAAACCTCTTGGCGACTTGAAGAAGACCCCTTTTATAGAGGCGTGGTTTGGGCAAAAGTACGAAACTTATCGCCTTGCCGGCAAAAATATCGCCAAAAATAGAGACCTGGAGTTTGATGACGGCGCCCTTTTATGGAACGATATATGCACAAGATGCCCTAACTATGAAGGGATAGATTTTTTAGAGAAAATTTTACAGTATCTGGATGTAAATGCTCACATGGAATGATATTGAAGGAGAAAAATCATAGCCAAGAGAAATGTTAAATTAAAGGTAGGGGTTTTTGACATCACTTTTATCGACTGCGGGCGGTTTCGCCTTGATGGCGGCGCCATGTTCTCAGTGGTTCCAAAAGTAATATGGGAAAAAACCAATCCCCCTGATGAAAAAAACAGGATCGAGATGGCCGCCAACGCCATACTCATTGATGACGGCAAAAAGAAAATCCTGGTTGAGACGGGGTGCGGGGACAAGATCGATTCAAAATTCAGAGACATCTTCGCTATTGAAAAAAGGACCGTGGTTGCCGGCCTTGCCGACGCCGGTTATAGCCCCGAGGATGTTGATGATGTTATCTGCACCCATTTGCATTTTGATCACGGAGGCGGCAATACTGTTATTAAAAACGGCGTCGCGGCGCCTACATTTCCAAATAGTAAATATCATTTTCAGCATAGCGAGTGGGAATGGGCGCGCAATCCAAGCCTTCGTGATAAAGCCAGCTACCTGCCTGATAATTTTGCCCCTTTGGAGCCCATGGGCGTTCTGGTTTTGCATGACGGCGAAAAGGAAATCCATCCCGGAATTACTCTGCTGCCCACACCGGGTCATAACCAGGGGCACCAATCGGTTTTGATCCGGTCCAAAGGCGAAACCGCCATATTTCTTACAGACCTCTGCCCTACATCTTCCCATCTGAACCTGCCTTTTATTATGTCATACGACCTTTTTCCTCTAAAGATTATGGAAACAAAAAAGAGAATATTTGATCGAGCTGTAAAGGAAGGGTGGATAGTCTGCTTCTACCACGACCCCAAAGTCTATTATGGAAAAGTGAAATATAATGATAAGGGCAGGGTCGTTTTAAAAGAGGAGGTCTTTGGACCTTAACCCTCATTTCCGCAAAAAGAAATGAGTCATTGCATCTTCTTTGTAAATAACAACAAAGGCAACGGAGAGAAAAGGAAGTTGGTAATCGTTCAGTTACAAGGGGGCTTTTGGGAAAAACGGGGAGATGTACTTGTTACGTGTACCCGGATTTTCATATATGTTAATACTTCACCCCAGGCTTTTGAAGAAATGTAAGAAGTAAAAAGCCCGGTGCGAAGTGGAAGGCTTGTTTAATTATCCACCATTTTTTCCGCCTCTTCAAATTGAACCGACACGAGCTTGCTTACGCCCTTCTCCTGCATGGTGACTCCGAACAGGGCGTCGGCCATCTCCATGGTTCTTTTGTTATGGGTTATCAGGATGACCTGGCTTTGCTTGGCCATCTGTCCCAGAAGGCCATTAAAGCGCATGATATTCGCGTCGTCAAGGGGAGCGTCCACTTCGTCAAGAAGGCAGAATGGGCTCGGCTTTATCAGAAAAATGGAGAATATCAGGCCAATGGCCGCCATGGCTTTCTCTCCACCTGAGAGAAGGTTCATGTTTTGGAGTTTTTTACCCGGCGGGCGTACATGGACTTCAACCCCCGCCTCCAGGATGTCGTTCGACTCTGTGAGCGAGAGTTTTGCCGTACCACCACCGAAAAGCATCGGTATGACCTGGGAGAATTTGGCAGCGACGGCATTGAAGGTCGTGGCGAACCGTTCCCTGCTTTCCTTGTTGATCTTTGAAATGGCCTGCCTGAGATTGTCGATGGACT